>JAPOYQ010000905.1 GCA_026706505.1 Gemmatimonadota bacterium | reverse complement strand
TTAAGATACTTCCCAACTCTTGAGCCCTTTTCTCAATGGAATATTTGGTAGACAGATCCACTTTGGCCCAGCCCGCCAGGGTATCCCCTCTAACTATATAGGTCAAGTGACCAGCCAGCCAGTTGGCCTGGATGTGGGTCGGCTCGATCTCGAGGATGGTTTCGAGCTGTTTCAGCGCTTCAACCCCTCTGTGCTCGATAACGTATTGCGCCGCCAAGAGCCAGCGCCCCTGAATGTGGGTCGGATTGTGGGTGATGAGGCTCTGCAGGTGTGTCTTGCCCGCAACGGGCTCGTTCCTGCGAAGGGCGAAAAGCGCTAGGCGGTAGCGAGCTTCTGCATGGGTCGAATCTCGCTCTAGGATCTGGGCGTATTCCCGCCCGGCTGCCGCAGGCATTTGCCGCGCCTCGTACACGCGGCCCAACTGATAGCGGGCGTCGAGGGAATCCGGCCTGCTCTGGAGCAGGCCCTCGTAGGCTCGGGTGGCCTGTTCCAATTGTCCCAACTGCACATAGGTATAAGCCACCAATCCCTGGATATCGACCTTGTCCACTTCCGCATCTTCTTCTGCAAGGAGTTGCTCGTACTGAGCTAGGGCATCGCCGTAGTTCTGAATTTTTAAGAAGACGTTGCCCAGGCTGTAGCGGGCCTCGGGATGCTCGGGAAAGTGCTCGATAAACTGCTGATACTCGGCGATCGCCTTCTGGTAACGTCCCTGCCGGGCGTAGAGCGAACCTAAGTTGAAACGCGGCTCCTGCAGCGTAGAATCTAGGGCGAGGGCTTGGCGGTAAGCAGCGATGGCGTTGGCTGGCAGGCCTTGCTGCTGAAATACCATACCCAGCCGATAGTGAATCTCTGCATCCTCCTCCATGCCCCCCACCCGGAAATTGCTCACTACCAACAGAACCACACCGGCGAGGGACGCGCCGATAAGAGGACGCATCTGCCGCTCTTGCGCGAGACAGTAGCACCGCTTGACGCCATAGACGGCGAACAGGAACAAGACCGGCACGACGGGTAGGCGATAGCGCGCTGTTACGAAGAAGAGGACGACCGAGAGGGCATAGGAGAGCAGAAAGAGCAGGAGGAGAGCAGAGCCCGGTTTGCGGTGCAGCCCTTCTCTCCACAAAAGACCGATGCCCAGCAGGGCCAGAGGAGCCAGCACCCCGAAGGGGAAGGCAATAAAGGACTTCCACAGCAGCATACTCAGCAGGGAGGAGAAGTTGCGGGCGTAGTAGAGATCCTGATTGCGGCCGATCTCGTGGCCATGCCAAAAGAGATAGATTTTGTCGAGCAGGAGGTGCCCATAGTCCAAAGGGTGGGTGCGTATGAATTCCCAGGCCTGAGAAAAAAAGAAACGGGATTTCTGCGAAGCGCGGTCGAGGCCGGCTTCGCTCTTGGGTCTGGCGACCAGCTTCCGCCATTCGGGGCCGGGCTGAATAGACACAGTCTTGTGGTAGTCGGCGTTGTTGCCGATGAAGAAGTTGATCCCCGCATTGGACGAGATCAGTACCCAATCGTTGCCCACCAAGTAGTTGCGCAGCGAAACTGGAGCGATGACTAAGAGGGCACCCAGGAGAAGGGGAAAGGTGCGCAGCAGGCGTTGTTTCCAGGGGAGGTTAGCGTCCCGCCATAGAAGCCACCCGAGGACAAAAGGCAGAAAGAGGAGGATATTGGCCACGCACAGTGCGGCAAGGCCGAAGAGCAAGCCGGGTACCAAGCGCCTCAGATAACCTCCGGAAGTCGCCCACAGCAGGGAGAGGATGAGCAACAGATCGAGAAATACAGCCACTACTGGAGGTAGAAATTCGGCGTCAAAGAAGAGCAGAGGGCCGTAGATGGCGGCGAGACCGACCGCGGCAAATCCCACAGCACTAGAGAAGATCCGGCGGCCCAAAAAGTAGATGAGTACGCAGTTCACCGATCCCAAGACGGCCTGCACGAGGCGGGCAATGTAGTAATCGGGACCAAAGAGTGCGAATACTAGGCCGAGGAAGTAGGGATAGAGCGGGGGCTGCCAGAAGGGAGTCGGGTCGCCGCGCCAATGGCCATCCACGGCCATCTGGGTCGCGGCTTGAGTGTAGGTTTTGGCATCGACCTGGGGGAAGTCGAAAAACGGGCTAGCTTCGCTCTGGTAGACGTAGAGATAGCGCAGACCGAAGGCAATAAGTCCCAGCAGGCCGACGAGCAGTCGTTCTCTCTGTGTCATCTAAGCCGAGCTATTCCCCTAGCCCCGCGTACACCGTGATAAATGCTTCGAGTATGGTCTTGGTCTTGACGCCGGGATCCTCGAAATCGCGTGCATCGAATTTCAGGCCAACCTGAGTCTTCAATTCATAACCCTGATAGTCGGATGTATTGGTGAGCTGACCGGCGGTGATAAAGGACTGAAAATTGTTGATTTTTGCATCCAGATCCTTGAAGAGGACGTACTCGATTCCCATCGTCAAGGTGGTGCGTGCCAGAAACGGCAGCCGGACGATGGTGCCGAATATCTCCGTCAATTCGTCCCGATCCTGTTGCGAGAACAGATCGTAGGTTGACCGGCGGTACTCGCTTTTCCACCGCGGCATGAGGCGAATTCGGCCCAATTCGTAAAAGTACTCCAGCTTGTTGATGATGCCGAAGAAGAACTCATTAGAGTCTAGGCCAAAAGTAGCGCGCTCGGCCGCGTCCATGCGCTGGTGCCAGAGGTCGTGTTTGAGCGAGTTTTCGAAGGTCAGATTCCTTTTGGGCGAGTACTCGTGGCCGATGTAGAGCGAATTGAAAAAAGTGTCGCGACCGAGCATTGGATCAACCACTTCGATATTGCGATCGCTTCTTATGCCGCTTCTATTGTCCCACTGGAGCAAATTATCGGCAATGTCATCCTTTACACTCTTGACTACCTCTAGGATCCGGAGCCGTCCCCAAGTCTGGTGCTCTAGGTCGATATTGAGCAGGCCGTACGTGGCGTAATTCCTATGGTCAGTGGAGATTTTCTCGTCGCGGAGGTGACCAAAGGTAACGCGCACCCTCGGGATCACATAGGCTCCACCATAGACATTGAATCCCCGGTGGTCCCGCTTGTAGGGGAAATCGGGTTCGTTGTCGTTTTCAAACCGGTCTATCCAAGCGTTGTTGTTGGCGTCTATGCCGTAGAGGAATTCCGGTCGGTCGACGTTTTGCCTCAGGAAGGGCTCTTCGTAGTCGGGAACCAAGTTGGTTCGGCGCGTATTGTCGTTCTGGTTGAAGTCGGGGACAAAATCGTTGTTCTCATCCCATCCGGGAAATACCGCCCGGTCCGTACTGAGGGCGTCGTTGCGGCCCCAGTCGGGAATGCGGTCCTGGTCGTCATTGTCCTCTACGAACTCCCACAGAAAGCGCTCGGTGATGCTGCTGTTCTCCCCATTTTCGAAATAGCCAGAGGTGTAATCCATCTTTCCGTCGCCCTCGGTGAGATAGGTAGTGCTGGCGTAATCCCGATCCATGGCGAAGGCCTCGCCGAATAAAAACCACGGGTACTCTTTTTTGGACAGATTGATCATCCAAGCATTGGCCGAGGGTTTGCCCGCGATACCCGACGCAGTACTGTGATCGGTATTGCCCTGGTCCGTGCTGGGGTAGGGATACTTCCTGTACACCCGGCTGTTGTCGAACTCTCCGTATACGTCAAAACCCATCACGTCGGCGAATTCCACCGTAAAGCCATAGATCTGGGTGGCCGTGGGCAGACCGTATTCAAAGGAGACCACATTGATATTGGTATTGTCTTTTACATTGTTCCTGGCTTGAGTGACCAGCAGAAATACGGGCGCACCACTGCGGTCCGTCTGGCGGTCGGAAGTGACCTGTACCTTGTAATCATTGCCCAAGACTAAGTCGAATTCGACTTTTCTGATCTGGGTTTTGTCTTGGGCAGCGGTGAGCAGAAAATCGGCGCTGTTGAAATCGTAGCGCAGCTTGATTTGTTCGTTGCCGTCTGCAGAGATAAACCCCTCGCGCGGAAAGCCCCCTTCGACGACCGGCTCAAAGCCGATTTCCTTGCCGCGTTCCTCGGTGCCGTCTAGATAGGTAATGGTGATGTCTGAGCCCGCGGGAAAGAAGGCCGCGCCTCCTTCGTTGTCCCCCGGCGAATCATCGCTGAGAAGAACCTCGATCCAAGAGATCGGCTCTACCTTCTGGTCTACGGTCAGCTCGCCGCTGAGCGGATTGCCGCTGAAACCGTCCGTGAGAGTGTTGGACTGGTGGGCATTGACAAAGTTGAAACCCAGGGTGGTAAAGTCGCCGACCTGAACGGTGGTGCGCCCGCCCATCAAGAGGGTATTGTTAGTCCGGTTGAGGCCGTCGTCGGGCGTTACCAACCCCCCCGCACTGCTAGCTCTGGAATAGAGGAAAGTGAGCATGTATTTGTCAGTGGCCAGATCGAATTGGACCCCGTCAAAACTGGGTTTGGAGAAGGTCATAGGCGTCAGGGTGGTGCGAATGGCGTCTCCCATAGTGATAGCGTAGTGGTACTGGCCCTTGGCGTCCGAGGCAATGACCAACCCACTGAACCAATTTCTGAATCTCGCGTCCTTGAACAGCCGATTGCCCTGTTGCAGAGGCTGGCTCTGTTCATTGAGGAGGATCAGCCATCCTTTGGTAACAAAGTTGCCGAAGAGATCGTAGAAATAATCGCCTTCCAGTGCAGTATCTACATAGCGCTGGTAGAGATTACGGGCGTAGTTGGAATACTCCCATTGTCTCCAGCTGTATTCGCTATAAAGTTCCTGGGGGATGTACCATCTTTTTATCGCCGGGTCCAAGGCATCAAAGAGGACGCCCGATCCCAGGGGTTCGAAGCTCACCTCTCCGCCCCGGCGAACTCCCAGACGGCTGCCGTAGTCCTGCGCCAAGGCCAGATGCTCTGGCCCTAGCAGCCAGAGTGCAAGCGCACACACTATTTTAAAGAGATGAGACGACGTTTTCATGGGTATTTCCTCCGCGGAGGGCGGTGGTAACACGATAAAAAAAGGACGGTGGATTGAAGCACCCACCGCCCGTGAAATGAAGCAAACTGCAAAGTGAAGTCGCCACACGGCGACACATGATATGACTCTACGGCTACTGGGTGATAAACTGGGACTTGATGCGGCCCCAAGAATCGGACTGCACGGCTGTGCCCTCTTGGGAACCCCAATCAATGCTATCATCCAGTTCGTTTAGGATCATATCGCTATCGGCCTTACAGCACCCACCATCTGTAGTAGTCCAAAAGTTCGTGCGCTCGGTGCCCCCGTCGTCGTCGTCGTCGAAGGCCATGCTCATGTGAATGAGCTGGTCTGCTTCGAGTTCGGCGAGGGGTGAATTATCTAGATTGCCGTCCTCCGCAATAAACTCAAAGGGCTGCATCCAGATCTCGTAAAAGTACGTGCTCTCGCCGTATTCCTCGCCTTCGAAACTCCAGCCGAAACCCCAGTAGGGGCTGGTGTCTGGATCTGTGCGCCAAGCATGCGCTGGGAGCATCTGACCCAGATTGTCGGCGGCGATGGGGACGGATACGTTCCAAGACTGCTTGGTGCCGTCTTCCCATCTCTGCTCTTCGATATCGAGGTGATACACATCGATGTAGATCTCCCACGCATCGTCGGCCCACCACTCGTCTGGGGCCGAGCGATCCACAACATGCCTATCGTCGAAGACTTCGGCCATGGCGTAGAGCCGGTCGTTGTTGTCGTTCCAGCCCCAAAACGAGCGGATGGCCATGTCGCTGACATCGATTTCGCCTTGTTCATTATTGGCGTAATACGAGTCGGCCAACACCTCGCTGCCGATCAGATAGGGTACGTCGGGCACCACAGCCCAATCGGCGAGGTTGCCGTCCACCACCGGAACATTCTCGTCCGGGAACTGAACGGCGAAGAATAACGCATTGTTCCACGCGTGCCCCCATGCCCCAACTGCCATGCACAGGGTCAGGAGGACAACCGGCGTCCATACCCTTCGCATATATTCCTCCTTCGCTTAGAGAATAAAGAGACAGGTCTGGTGGTGCTTGCCCTTGCTAAATCCACCTCCTTTCTCGAGTTGACAACAGGGCAATGGTGATTTCAGGGATATTTTGAATCTATGTTTTGTATAAATACTCAATTCAACAGTCTGGGTCAAGCAAAAAACAAGGAGATCAAGAAGACAGCTAAAAACACGCAACTTATTTATTTTTAATAAATTGCAAAAAGTGTCCGAACTATTCCAACTATTAATGGCGAGCTTGCATCAGGCAGTTTTGCCAGATATATTGCAGCAAGCCAAGTGGGTTTTCGATTTTCCGGCCGACGACCCCCAATCCCGATCACTTCCTACATCCAAGTCTGTCGTTTACTGTCCCAGGCCCTTTACATAGAGAAAATGAAAAGAGCCAGTGTAACCCCTTCCTTAGTGATGGTTTTTATAGGATTGCTCTGCATCCTAGTCACCTGCAGCCAGGATCCTCGGGAAAACATCGTGGCTGTGGTGGGAGAGCGACAGATCACTGCGGGCGATCTGCGTAAATTCGCGCTCAATCTGCTGCCGGGACTGCGCTCGAACGAAGAGGGGCAGAAGGCCAGGGAGGACTATCTGCAAACCCTGATTGACCGGCAGGTTCTGCTTCTGGAAGCCTACGACCAAGGACTGGACAAAGATCCCGAGTTGCTCAAAGCGCACAGGGCCAAAGAGCAGGAGCATATCGCCGCGATCTTTTTCAAACGAGAAATCAGG
>JAPOYQ010000479.1 GCA_026706505.1 Gemmatimonadota bacterium | reverse complement strand
GACATCGTCGGAAAAGTTGGTGACTACAACGTCGAAGTCGCCATCGTTATCGTAGTCGCCGCTATCGATCCCCATGCCAGCTTGGGCGCGTCCCTCCTCGCTGTAGGCTACACCGGCAAAAGCGCCAACCTCGCGTAGCCGCCAGGCACCGTCGTTGCGATAGAGCAGGTTGGGAGTCGAGTCGTTGGCGATATAAATATCCTGATCTCCATCGCCATCGTAGTCGGTAAAAAGCACCCCGAGGCCGAGGTAGGTCCGTTGGTCAATCCCAGTCGCCGCGCTTACATCGGCAAAAGTGCCGTTTCCCTCGTTGCGATAGAGCACGTCGGCTTGGCCGTCCAAGCCGTGGGGGCCACAGAACACGGACAAGCCCTTCCAGCCGCTGCATGGTTGGCCGTCGCCGGGCGGGTTATTTAGGTCGAAGTCCACGTAGTTGGCCACATAGAGATCGAGCCAGCCGTCCGAATCGACATCGCCAAACGCCGCGCTAGCGCCCCAACGCCGGTCACCTGTGCCTGCCTCTACGGAGGTGAAGGTGCCGTTTCCCTCGTTGCGATAAAGCGCGTTCGGCCCCCAGTAGGTGACGTAGAGATCGAGATCGCCGTCGTTGTCGTAGTCGGCCACTGCACAGCCCATGCCCCAGCCCGTTTGCCCCAGCCCGGCCGCTTGCGTCACCTCTGAAAATGACCGTCCACCGTCAGGAGTCGGGACATTGCGCCAGAGGCGATTGCCCGTCTCTGACGCGGCCTCCGCGCGGGTACCATTGACGGCGAACACATCCAGCCAACCATCCGCGTCGAAGTCGAAAAAGGCCACCCCCGAGCCCATGGCCTCCAAAATGTAGCGCTGCTGCGGACCACCGGACACGTGGACGAAGTCCAGTCCGGCCGCTTGCGTCACGTCCGCAAAGCGCACGGTATGCACCGGCCTTTCTGCACTCTGCTCTGACACCGGCTCGGACGCACATCCCCACCCCCACAAGCTCAGCAGCGTGGCCAGTACAGTGCCCTTTCCTGCGTTAGACCCCACCGGACACCTCCGCTAGTGCTCGTTGCAGGGCAGGGCGGTCTCCTATATGCAATTCCTCAAGCATCCGCCTTAGAAAACGCAGCCCACCCTGCTCGACGAACTGGCGGCGCTCGGCTTCTTGCAGGTGCGGAAGCGCGGCCACTTGTGCTGCTATCAGCTCAGCTAGACGCCGCCTGAGTGCCGCCGGGGGCACATTATAGGGCATGCGCTTGAGAAAGAGCATCAGGTCGTTGCGCCGCCAAACCTCTTCCAGCGGCGGATAGCTGGGCCGATAGTCCTCGTATTCCCCTAGCATAGCGGACGCACCCCACTGCCCGGCTAGCGGACTCGCCGCTAGAGTCTCGACCATCGTCCGAGCGATTAGGTAGTGGCCAAAGACTGTCGGATGTACGTACTCGGAGATCAACTCGCTGCCGACGATGCCGTGTGGCGACGCCGCAGAGAAAGCAGCTTCCACTTCGCAGAGTAATACCCCGTTCGAGCTGAAGGCCTCCTCGCGGAGTATCTGATTGAAAAGAGTCGGGGCACGGAAGGGCAAGCGATCCATGTCTCGCGCCCGTGTAAAAGCGGCTTTGGCCTCGCCGTATTCGCCGCGTAGATAGTACTGCCGTCCCAATGTGAAGTGGAGATTGGCGCAGTAGGGATTTTCGCGCAGAGTGTTCCGCGCCTGTCGCTCGGCCTCTGCCCAGTGTCCGGCGGCGGTCAACGCCTCTATCTCCGGCGTCACTGCATCGCACTCTGAACGCAGCGGATGAAAGTCCTTGAGATTGGCAACTAAGGTCGAAAACAACAGTGGAATCTCATGCTCAGCGGCAATGAGGGCGATTTCCTCGAGGTTGGCGCGAAAGTTTTCCGCCGTCCTGCTGTATCCCACGTCGAGCGGACCAATTTCCTCACGTGCTAAATGCAAACCGAAGGATGCAGTCTCCTCCTCGGGTTGGGCCCAACTCTGTAGATATGTGATTAATTCCCCTAGGTAGCAGTAGATGCGCGAGCGCTGCAAAAACATATGGAGGCGGATCAACACTCGGTGATTGCCCACGCGGACAAAAGGCGTAGTAACCCCGTAGGGGCCCATGAATTCGTTGTGGCCTGTGTAGAGGATGACCAAGTCGGGATCGTAGTCGGCGATCTCGCGCGTAAAATCCACTAGACAAAAAGTATTGAGCGCGGTGATCCCACAGTTGATCACTTCAAAGTGCCGCTCGGGATAAGCGGCGGGAAGCATTTTCTTTAGGTAGTGGGGAAAGGCCGACGAAACCGGATGTGGGAAACCAACGAGAGTCGAGGCCCCCAAGACAAAGACGCGCACGACACCGGGCGCTTTGTTGGCCGCAAAGCTCTGCACTAGCGGCGAGGAGCGGCGATATGGATGCTGGAAGAAGCGGTAGGTAACGTCCCGATTAGCAGTATAGACTTTTTCGCCAGCAGTCTCCGCCAACGCGAAAAGACGGGGAGAGGGACCTACGTCGCAAAGTTGCAAAATCCCTTCGACCCCGGCCAGCAAGCCCAACCCCGCGAGCGCGGATAGCAGGTTTAGGGCCAGCGCTTTCCTCTGCATGTGCCCGCCGGACGGCGGCCCTTAGTAGGCCACCGCAATTACCCGCTGGGCGACTTGGTGCGAAGCTCCTTGTGCATCTACATCTACCTCAATTCGGCATAGATAGAGCCCGGGAGGCACCGGTACTCCCTGCGCATCGCGCCCGTCCCATTGCACCACTTGCTCGCCGAAGCTACGGCGCTTCTCTTGCCAGACAGGCCGACCGCTCAAGTCAAATATCTGCACTTGTAGTGCCCGTTCGGTATTGAGGTTGCCAATGGCGAAGCGAACTTCGGTTTGGTCGTTGATCTCATCGGCGTTAGGCGTGAAGGGATTGGGAGCAATGGTTACCTCTTGAATTACCCGCGAAGAGAACGGCACCGAGATACTCAGCGAAGCACTCGGCGTCTCGGCGGTAGCATCGCCAGGATCCACCTGTTGCCATGACTCCGGGTGCGCGGAGTCGCGGATCGACACATCGACGGTGCTGCCGCTGAGCAAGACCCGTGCCTTAAAGCCCACCTGTACCATCTCCCCTGCTGCCACCACTGCGCCGCGCTCGGCTCGCGGCAGGGCATTGTAGGCACTTTCGCTTAGCGGCTCGCCATCTTGGTCGAACGGAAACTGTCCCCCCTTGCCTAGGAGCCGACGAAAGTAGCGAACTGACCCCTTAAGCGAATCCTCCAGTGCTCGAAAATCCGTCTCGGAAACCTCTTTCTCGATGACTTTCCCCTCGTCGTCTTGGTCAGTGATCGCGAAGTAAACGATGCGGCCTTTCTCTTCAAAGGACAGGCCTAAGTAGGTCAACTCGTTGAGGAGACGCCCGTCTGCATCTACGGGTACTTCGTCGCCCTCTGCGACGATTGCGCGATAGTATGTCCTAGAACCCGGCTGCTGAGGCTGCAAGGCGACCTTCTCCGGTAGCCGCAAAAGTACCTGAGCCTCCCCTAGGAAGAACGCTTTGACAGTATCGCCGTCAGCGTTCAGGAACGCTTGGTAACGACGCCCTTCCGGCTCGACAAACCAAGGCGTGTGCTCCCCGTTTGTTGGATCTTGACGCGAGCCAAGCTCGGCGAAGCGGTGCGCTTGTTCATCACCCAAACCTACCTCGATAATTTCGAGCGCGGGGATTGGATCGGCATTGAGCAGAATCTCGTCAAAGCGGCGGCTCGGCGGACCCCCAGGCTGATCTTCGACAAAAGAAGGATTGATAAAGAGTGAGAAGTCGTGCTCCTCGCCGAACGGCACCTCGCTGGGCCAGATCTCGGCCAGCGTGCGACTAGCCACTGGCGGCGTGAACTGTACCCGCACCGTGCGTAGCGAAGCGACCACCTCGGGGTCGGTAGACAGTAGCCGGGCCTGTATTTGCATATAGCGTCTGGGACTAGGCGAGGTGACCAACGCACCTGGGTTCGCGTAGCGTTGACTCCAGCTACTCCAACCGCCGCCGGGCTTGACGCGGGAGACGACCGGCCCCTGAAATCCCTTGGGTAGCTTATTGTATTCAGCTTCGGTCTTAGGCTCGCCGCCGCTGCCGTAGTATTCAGTCACCTCGATCAACCGATCGCCGGTGCGCGTGCGGATCTCCACCTGCGCTATATCGGGATCGGGGATATCGGCTTCCCATTCAATGCGGCCTAGTAGGACCGCGCCTGGCAACTCAATCATCGGTGAAGTCAGAGTGACCTCTGAAGGGGCTCCTTGGCCGAAGAGTTGAAATTCTCGGATCCGGTCGCCGGTATTGTAGCCTCCAGCCCGACCCGCGTAGTCGGAGAATATCTGCGAGGTCAAATAGCGTACTTGGAGCAATTCGTCAAAGCCCTGCTCGACCGTACCGCCCTGCTGGCGGTGGATCTCTTCCCACTTGAGATTGCCGTTGGAGTCTCGCGTGCCATTCGAAGCGCGCAGCACCATCTCATCGACGCCGCTGATGCCGCCGACCATGCGGAAGTAGCTCAACCAGAATCTGGCCCCTAGGTCTAAGGTCAGCACGCCGCGGTTGTCAAAGCGAGGGTCTGGCGACCAGACTAGCTGTAAGTAGTTAGTCTCGTAGCGCCCGTCAAAGCCGGGTGTGCCGGCGAAGATGCCGGTCAGGTCAACACTCCCGCCACCGTCGACGATCCCCAGCGCGATGTTGTCGCCTTGATTCCAAATCTCGATGTCGGCCAGCCGAGGCCGCTCGCGCTGGTAGTAGATCAGCCGACCTTGGCGCTGGGGGTCAACTTGGGAGAAGATATCCTCGTCCACTTTGGTCTCGCTGCCGGCTGCATTGACAATGTGGTAATCGATCCCGCCTTGGTCTCCTGCCGGCAGGGCCATAAACTCCGCCTCTGAGACCGTGCGAAACTTGTCGAACCGGCTGTCGGTGATGGCGATCCGCACAATGTGCAACTGCCGGAAGATGCCTTCGTCATCTGGGTCTAGATCGAACTCCAACACCGTCTGGTCTTCGTTGGGGACGATCGTGCGCTCAATGAGCGAGAGTGCCGCGTCGCGCTGGTCAGAAGCTGTACCGAGGATGCGGACTTGGCGGAACGGCTCGCCCACCTCTGGATCGACAAAGCGCAGCACAATTCGCGAGACTGCGACCAGTCGCCCTAGATCAATATCTATGTACCAATTCTCAAACGAGCGACTGTGGTATTCGATCCGCCTGTCTCTACTACTGGTCACCTCATAGGTTGCGCGATCCACCCGCCGCTCGCCGACCTCGTCCCGGGCAAAGTAATAGATCGGCCCGCGTTGGTCTTCGGGGAGCGCTCCGTAGGTCGTGCGATCCACCGCGCTGCTAGGTTCCCAATAAGTCAGCGGATCCCCATCGAGGATGAAAGCGGCGGACTCGGGATTGTTGGGCGTGTACTTGATGCCCCCGTGATAGTAGTACCAGATAACGGGATCGCCCACCTCGATATTCTTCTTTTTGTTGGCCTTCAAATATACGATGGGTTCCCCAGCCACAGTCGCTGGCGCGGTGCGGATGTTGAACGGCGTGGGGAGATCTGCACGGCCGAGGTCCTTGAGCAGTTTTTCGTAGGCCTTCTGATCGCCGATGAGGGTCTGAAATTGGTCCATTCCCTCCACGGCATTGGTCTCGATGCGGATAGTGCGCGGGCGCACCGCGTGCGTGTGTGGGTCAATCTCTATTGCGTGTTTGGGCCGCGTCCACGCTTCCCAGTGCTCGGCTTGGTCAACGGAAACTCCGCTGGCCGAGAGGCTAAAACCTGCTTGGGCGGCGGTCTGCGCGTGGGCCAACGCGACAGAACTGAGCAAGTACAGACCGCACGCGAATAACTGGAACCTCCTAGCGCTCAACATGGTCGACTCCCCTCTGATAGAACCGAATACGTAGAGTCTAGATTTTAATCATTGAATCAGGGGTTTTCAATCTGTTTTTGCGGCGGTTGAGTCAAGCTGGCCAAAAGTGCGTCCGGTAACGCCGCGTCCAGTCGGTCGGCAAACGCGGTCACCTGAGTGCGGTACTTGGCGCGCAACTGATCCATTAGTTCGTCGAAGCGCTCTCGTTCTTGGCGCTGGACGAGCGAAGCCCGCGCCCGCCGCAATGCCTTGTCCGCGGGTTCCGGCTGTGGCTCTTGGTGCCGCATTACCTTAAAGAGAATATACCCATCTCGGGTCTCCACCGGGCCGCGCAACGCACCCAACGGTGCCTCTTGCAGCGCTGGCCAGAGACGAGGATAGACGACCTCGTTGAGGCTGATCATGCAGACCAGGCCATCCGGCTGCCGCGGCCGCACATTAAAGCCGCGCTGTCGGGCGACCTGCAAAAGATCGGTCGCCTCGTCCAATTCTCCTGCGAGTTGTGCGGCTTCCTCCTCGGTGGGGACAATGAGTTCCTCGTAGCAGATTCGCTCCGGCAGCAGAAACTGCTCGGGGTGCTCGTCGATATAGCGGCGGGCCGCCTCGTCCTCCACCGCGACCTTATCTCTGACCTCGATCTGGCGCAAGCGGGTCAACAAAAGCTCCTCTTTAGCATCTTCCACCCAATCGACGACGGCGGGCTCGTCCGGGATGCCTGCCTGGCTTGCCGCGTGAGCCAGCATGATCTCGGGCAGGATAAAGCGGCGAGCAATCGCAGTGATAAACGCACTGTCTGCTAGCGCTTTTCGCAAGGGTATCCGGTGCAGCTTTAGCGTGT
>JAPOYQ010000267.1 GCA_026706505.1 Gemmatimonadota bacterium | reverse complement strand
CCTGTTCCAGATTGGGCCGCGATCCAAGCTGGCGTGATAGCGCACATTGCCTTCTTGTCCTCCCCACTTCAAGTAGGAATAATCGTAGAACTCATCCTTGTCGGACCAATTCCCCGCCCCTTGGCCACAGAGCAAGCGGCGGCCATCGTCCAAGCGCAGAATGGTCTGCGTGGGATCCAGCTCCACCCGCTCCCGGGTGCGGTTGATCACCGTCATTTCAAAAACGGTCCACAAGGGCGGCGTATAGTCCAAGCCGGGTATTTCGACTCCCGTGAGCGTATAGGGCGTGAAGCGGACGTCGTATTCGGCGTCGAGCATGGCATCGTCGTAGAACTTGACCTTGACTTGCACCCCTTGCTCGCTCCACACGACCGAGCTGTCGATTGGATCGATGTAATAGGTCTCCCCATCGGGCAGGACCGGCTCCAACTCGATAAAGTACTCCTGCTGCGCCTGCAATTCGAGGGATTTGAGGGTAGCGCACCCCCCGGTGGCCAGCGCCAAGCACAGGAGGACGTGAATATGTTTTGTGATAGGTCTCATGTGCATTTGCATCTTAGAAGGGTGACATCACCTCTACGAAGAGGATGCCCTGCTTGGCGTCGGGCCGCCCTGCATGGCTAAAGTCCCGCCGCGTGCGCTGGTAGCCGAAGAATATCGAATTGTCGCGGATGCCAAAGTAATCTGCGGTGATGCGCAGCATGGCCAGATAATCGGTCTGACTGTACGTCCCGTCCTCATAGGCGCGATCCCAGTGCTTAAACGGCAGCAAGGGTAGCCCTTGTATGCCTAGCTGGAAGATAGTCTTGGGCGTGAGCTTGTACTGCCCCATTACGATGGGGATGAAGTCGCTGTACGATTGCCTCGGCGCATCTTCGCTGTCAACCTGCTCAAAGATCGTCCGATGCTTCAACTTAGGGATAACGCTGAAGGCACCCCAGCTATGGGTATAGTCGATCTTGTTGACAATGGAAAAACGCGAGCGCACGTCTTGGGGCTGCAACAGCCCGCTGCCGTCTTCAAGCTCAATTTCGGCTTGGCTGTTGCGCTGCCACAGGAAGCCGTTTTCAATGTTGAAGCCGCGGTAGCCCTGATAGGTGCTGTCGAAAAAGAGGAGATGCACAAAGCTGTCGCGCATCAACAGCTCGTCCGGCGTCGCCGGCCGCCACAAGCCCGCGCGCTCGGGCGGGCCGTCCGGCTCGTTTAACCAGTTGATGATCTCGACATCGTCAATGGGCACTTGGTACACGTAGGTGTGATCTGGGATGTCGTCTTTGACTTGCTTGGCGTCGAAGTTAATCTTCAGTGCGCCGACACCGCGCTTTTCCACCTCATAGGCATAGCGGAAGTACAGCGCCTCGGACTTACCGGGGCCAGCGATCTGACTGTTGTCGTAGCGGCCTAGGGTGATGAACTCGCCCAAGCGCCCCAAGCGGTCGTAGCGGAGAAAGATGTGCTGGCCCTTCTGGTCGCGTGGATAGGGGTAGTCCGGCTTATCGTCGTTCTCGCGGAAGTCGGGCACATTGTTGTTGTTAAAGTCGATGCCATAGACAAATTCGGGCGGCTCCGCATCGTAAGTCAGAAAAGCCTCTTCCCAGTCCACAATGAAGTTTTCGTTGCGATCCGTATCTGGGATGTTATCGACGTTCTCGTCGAGACCGGGGTACACTTGGGCACTGGGATTGCCTGGATACAGCGCACGCGGCTCGGCAAGGGCCGTATCGTCGCCGTGGCTGTCGGGGAAAGTATCGTGATCGTCGTTGTCTTCGTGGATGGGATACTCCTCGGTGACCGTAGAGATTTTCTGGCCAGGAGCAGACTGCCCATCGTAGTGAAAAGCCATGCCGCCTCGATAGCTGTCGTACCCACCGCCGTAGTCGGGATCCATGCGGTACATCTCGCCGCCCAGCGCCAAGCCGCCGGCTAGATCCTTGACGCCCTTGACCCACCACGCAAAGGCGCGCTCACTGCTGCGCTCGCCCTCGTTATTGCCGATTGGGAACATGAAATTTTGCAAGTTGTGCGCCACTTCGCCGCTGATATCTAGTCCTACCAAATCGACCTGATAGTTGACCGAAGCCAAACTCTGCCCGGTGGGAATGCCGTAGTCGAAGGAGACCATCCGTCGGTTGGCACCAGTGCCGTCGCTGCCATCAGCGCGGACCATAGTGTAATAGATCTCCTCGTCTTCGTCCGTGTACCACTTGAACGGACGCCGGATGGCCCGCTCGTTCGCCTTGGTGATGGGGGCTGGCCAAGCCGACTCGGTGATAGCCGCGTTGCCTCCGCGATCGATACTGAAGAAGTCGTGGGTCTGACTGACGCCGACTCGGTAATCGCCGGCCACATCGGCGACAAAGCGCGCCGACCGCACCGTTACGTCCGGCGGGAGGACGAAGGTGTACACCACCGGCACCTTGCCCTCGGCCTCGCGCCCACCGCCGGCGTGGACGACCCCGCCCTCGGGCGGCCCAGCTTCTAACAGCGGGTCGTAGTCCGGGTCGTCGTCGAGACTGGTCAGGCGCACCGGCTCTGTGCCGCGCGTGCCTTCAAGGACGATGTCCACGCCATAGACAATGGCATTGGCCCGTACATCGTCGGGAGAGTCATCGGCCACGAAGACGCGGATGGTCTTGGGACCGAGCATCTCATAGGGCAAGTCGCCGCGCCAAGTACTAGAGCGCGACAGCGCTGGCGAAGCCATGATCTGGTTGATCAGCGTCCCGCCAACGCTGGCAAAGCGACCTACTTCGTGCTGGTAGTGGCCGCCGAAGAGTATTACTGGTGAATTGTCCCAAGCGTCGTCGCCTTCTTGGCCGAACGCCCATTTGGAGAATAGCTGGGCACCGGAGTGATTTCCACCGCGCGAGTAGAGCAGAGTCGCCCGGTCGCGCTCCTTGTAGTTGAGGTCCATGCGCAGCGCATCCAGCTTGCTGTTGACCAAGGTAAGCGGCGTGAAGATCGTGCGCACATCCGTACCACCGCCTGGTGAGCCCACGTTGCCCAACGTGGCGGTCCAGTGCAAATCCTTGTGCGTATAGTGGCCGACCCGGAACGACCGATACTTGTGGTCGATATAGCTATACCCACTAAAGTCGCTGCCGCTGCGCGACTCTTCTATCGTCAGGAACCGATGATAGCCTCCGCCCATGTAGTTGCCCAGCCGGTCCCAACCCACGTTGCGGGTTCGCGGCGAGCGGCCCGATGGGGTGGCCCAAGCAACCGTCTCGCGGTAGTACGCAATGTACTTTTGGTCGGCGTAGTTGAGATAGGGGACGCTAACTGCGGTGTTGAGGAAGGCCCTCCCCAACCCTCGTTCATAACGATCTTGGGGACCGCGCAGAAAGGGAGGACGCTTTTTCCACGGGGGATCTTGCGGCGTGCCAGGAGTGGGGTCGTAATAGGGCAGCGGACCGCCGGATTCGGGGTGGCGCTGCGCTTCTGCTGGGGCGGACAGGCCAATGCAAACCAGCGCGGACAAGACCACCCAGCGCTTGACAACACAGCATCTTAGAAAACACAGCATGAAAACCCCTCGCAGGTCATATTGAGCGACCTGTAGTTAACGGGCGAAAACATATGTTTGCCAAAGCTCACGGGTCAAGAAAAAAAAACGGGAAGCAGGCGTCAAGCCCACTTCCCGTCTGTTAAGTATAAACTAAACTTAAGTATAAACTTAAGTAGAAGCCGTTGATTACTGGACGAAGGTGTCCTTTACGCGGCCCCAAGAATCTTCCTCAACCGCGGTCCCTGACGGACCAGCCGGCGTATCTACAAAGGTCCAGTTGGCGAACTCGGACTGGTTGCCGCCCGCCCAAGCCACGCACTGAAGCTGGCCGCCAAAACCATCTTCGCCGTCGGGATCGGGCGGCAGCCAAGTAAAGCCCATCTCAGAGCCAACCGTGGGGACTTCATAGAGGTTGCCGTTGCGTATGAAGGTATCCCACGGCAACTTGCCTTCAATCACGTAGTCCGCATCCCCCTCGTCGCCGAACTCGTCGCCGGCATCGCGGAAGGCGTACTCAAATCCCTCAAGTGCGTCGGGATCGTGGACATTTATGCGCTCCTGATCCACGGTGGTAACTAAGCAGACAGATATCTCGTTCGAGCCAAAAGGCACGGCCATGAAATTGACTATGTTCAGGTTGACGTACTCGCTAGTCGGGTCGCCACCCGGGTGATCTTCGTTGTTTAGGTCGAGGTAGAGGGACATACTGTCGCGCTCCCACCAAGCCCAGGCCCGCTCCCCACCTTCGGTGTCGCGGACGTTATCGCTGACCTCGGTGATGTAGTACAGAGCCTCGTCGTCCCACGCCTGCCAAATCACCGAAGAGTAATCGGCATCCGTGCGCCCCTCGCCCGCTACTTCGGTCTCGCCGTTTTCATTGAGCTGGTTAGTGCTCACTTCGGTTTGCTGGTTCGCCTGATCGCGCCAACCATACTCTTGACCATCGAGCTGAATCTGACTCGGCGAGCATGGGAATTCCAGCGCGCCAGCCCACTCGTCAGCAACCGTCATGCGGTCGCCGTCAAGCGTGGGAGGCTGGGTGAACTTGGGCAAGTCGAACCAGCGGTCTGGTGGCTGGGCGCTGGCCAGCGTAGTAACGCAAAGGGCCGCGATAGCGGCCAAAAGGGTCAACTTTTTCATTACTGCATCTCCTTAGCTGTGGGAAGTGGACGAAAAAGTTTGAATGAAGGATTCATAATAAATCCCCTTCAAAAAGCTGTCAAGAAAAAAATTGCGCTATGAGACTATCTAAATTATATCATTAAGCAGATACAATACACAGATTTTCCACCGCGATCGCGCATGATTTAATCCCGTGAAATATCTCTTCCTCATTGGATTGGCCTCCCTCGTACTCGGCGGCCAACCGGCCAACGCCCACCCGCACATCTACACTATCGGCTTGGTCTTTACCAATCTCGTAGATCAAGAGATCCTGCCCGTCCACCTCGCCGAGCAACATCCCCGCTTAGTGCGAGAAATCGAGCGAGCGATCAGAGATATCTTTACTGACTTAGGCCGCTTTCGCGCCGTGCGCTTGCAGAGCATCCGCGAGGGCCGCGGACGAGAATCCATCGATTACATCGCCCACTTCATTCTCAACAAAGCCCATAAAACATACCACAACCAAGTTATTCATTACTACGAGAATTTGAGCCTATTAGACGATGGAGGCCCAAGCGAAGACCAGTCTTACACGGTGATTTCCCTGCCCTCCATCGTCTGTCAACTCGAAGTCAAGCTGGAGGATCCGCACCGCGACAAAATTTTCTGGTCGGGCTTGCGCGACTCCTCAGCCGTGATACCTTATGATCAACAGCTATTCCTTTATAATTCTTGGAAGTATCCGGGCGCGTCGCATCCCGGTTTGACGCAGGCCTTCCTAGCCGAAATTCTCCGCTTGCAAATGGCCGATCCCGCCACAGAACGCGCATTAAACGTTGCCGAGCGCTGGTTCGTTTCCAAGCCCAGCAGCGACCTCGCCGTTGCCCGAGGAGTGTTAAAGGGGCTAGTGGACAATCTAGCACCCGACCTAGACGCGAATTTGCCGCTAGAGGGACGCATCGCGGCTCTCCTGCCCGAACGGAAAGGCAAACCCCACGTCCAGCTAAACATCGGTGCTCGGCACGGGCTGACGAAGCGAATGCGGTTCGATGTGTGGCGGCCTAGGCCATCGCAGCAGAAAGTGGGACAAATAGAGGTAGTTGACGTGGATTCCACCACGGCTATCGCTCGGCTGCGCAAACTCGACAAGAAGCTCAAAAAACGCGGAGATGGCCTGCAAGTCCAAGACCGGGTCATTTCCCCAAAACGCCCTTCGAGGAGTTCACTATGAGTAAGAAATGGGTCTCCACGCGCTTTGCTTCGCCTACTCAAGATTTTGATCTCGACATTCTAGTCCACCGCCTGCGCCGGGGTTTCTTTATCGCCCTAGCTTCTGCTGCGGCTCTCCTGCTCATCGCCGTTGCGATCAACCCTTTTGAAAAGGATGAGAAGAAGATGCCCCGGCCCCTAACGACCAAGTTCATCAAGCGCGAGCCGCGCCTGACCAAGCCGCTGGAGCTGCGCAAAATCCCCCAGCCCAAGCGTCAGCTCGCGCGCCGCGAAGTCCAGCTAGCGCAAGCGCGCATGGACCAAGTCCAAGCCACGGCCTCGTTCAACACCCGCAGCCTAATCGCCGGCGTCAGCGGCTCGGGGATTCGCCTGTCAGGGCAAGCTACTTTCAGCACGATGAGCGGTATGACCATAGAGCCTAAGCTGACGGCAGCGGCCGTGACCAGCACCCGCACCTCTGAGCACAAAATCGACATGGGCCTAGAGATGCTTGACGTCAACAACATGGACACCGGTCGCTACCGCGCCATTATCGTCCAAGACGCCACGGACAAGCAGGCCATCAAGGGCTTTGTCAAGCTAGCCTCGGTCGTGTCCGGGCGGGCACTAGCCGGTAACGCTGGACTCAATGTCCAAACCCTTGATCGGCTGCGCGATGTGATCAACGAATACACCGGCCTCAAGGCCGAATTCCTTGGCCGTGTCACGTTCGACGACCCGCGCCTGATGGAAGTGCCCATCATCTACCCGTATGGCGGTCCCAACGAGACCGAAATGGCCAACATGGCCCAGTACCTCCTGTCGGGTGGTTTTACGTTCGGCGGGATCTACGGAGAAGCCCTAGAAAAGTACGGCGGTCTAATCCGCGGCAAGGACTTCTGG
>JAPOYQ010000965.1:4104-6765 GCA_026706505.1 Gemmatimonadota bacterium | reverse complement strand
TGAAAGACAGAGCTTTGATCCCGGAAGGCAATCTGGCGGAAGTGAAGTACGAGGATCTCATATCCGATCCGCAGGGCGAACTGGAACGCATCTACGCGGCACTCGGATTGTCCGGTTGGGAAAGCGGAGGAAAGCAGGCGGTAGTCGAGTACCTGAGCACACTCTCGGACTACCAAAAAAATACATTCGAGCCGGATCCCGCCGCTATGGAGCGCATCGCATGCGAATGGCGGTTTGCCTTTGAAGAATGGAATTATGACCTGACGGTGAAGCTATAGACTGACCCAACCCATAAGCCAGTTTTTAGAGGAATTACCCCAAACAGTCCCTCGCCCCTAAACATTAGCCTCCACCATTACCTCAATAGCTGCCAGATGTGCCGCAACGCGCACATCCATCGGCTGCGCCGTTGGGGTTTCTGACGTCACCAGATGCCCCGTATGGCCTCTCTGGAACAAAGCGATAGGTATGCCTTCCCCGTACTTCCGCCTTGCCACCTCCATATTGGGATGAATCACCCCATTGACCGCAACCTCGCCCTCAATCTCGGCATTCTCGTTAATCGGACAAACCCGTGCCACCCGCTTCACCATCTCCCGTCCCAGAGATCCCCGGTCTCCAAACATCTCGTACAGATAAAATCCCGGACTCTCCCAATCCTCGTGCAAATCGATCACACCCGCAAAAACTCTTCCCGCCAAAAAACCCTTCAAAATCTCAATCTCGGGCACATCATCGCGCAAAAACGCCCAATTCACATCCACCTCCTGTGCATTGAGCCGGGCATTGTGAGCATAGCTCCACGGACACAAACACGGAATAACTTCAAAACGCCCCCTATTAGCCCAGCGCTCCCATCTGCCCTGCAAAAAAGCGAGCGCGGCCTCTACCCCAGCCGGTTCATCGCCGTGCGTCCCTCCATTGATATAAACAATAGGCGCGTCTCCCCTGCCAGCAGACGCACACAAAATCGGCAAACCTTCAACCTCGCCCAATATCTGCACATCAATACCAGACACCGCTTCCACGCGCCTGACAACAGCATTGTAATCCCGTTGATCCATCACATTTTCTGGCCTGTCATACCCTTGGATTAGGGCCGCACCCAATGGCGCAATAGCGGCTTCACGTCTTCGGGTAATGCACGATAGACTTCTGTGGGCAACAGGGCGGTGCCCGCCCCGAGTTCCTCGTTGCTCAAGCCCGTTTCCTCAGTGAGACGCTGGCGTTCGGGCGTGCCCGGTGGCATGGCCGGGTCTTGGGCGAACCACCACGGGAAATACGCCATGACTAGTCCCACTCGGTCCTCGTCGCTGTTGTTGGTGCCGCTGCCGTGCCAAGTGCGGGCGTCGAACAGTACTACGCTGCCGGCCGGTCCAGTGGCTTGTATTTGGCCGGGGTGAGGAATGGGCAGGTCGAGTCCGCCGGTGCGATTGTTGTCCGCTCGATGGCTGCCAGGCACCAGCAAGGTGCCGCCGTTTTCTTTGGTAAACGGCGACAACATCCACACCGCAGTGACTTTGGCGATGAAGTCCTGATACGGCGCGTTCATCCGAATGGGAGCCGATTGGATGTAGGGACCGTCCGCGTGCAAGCTGCCCCCTTGGCAGCCCGGCCTGGAGATAAACCCCTTGGCGGTGCGCATGCGCACGTAGGGCCCCCACAAGGCGCGCAGGGGTTCCAGAATCGCCGCGTGGGCTAGGTACGGGGCAAAGGATTGGTTGACATTGAGGACATCGGGGATGTTGATGTCGTCGGCATCTGGACGGGCGTACTCGGCTGCGGTGGCTTCGATACTTTGCCGCACCTCATTGACTTCCGCTGCGGGGATGACGTTTTCGATGAGACACCATCCGTGCAGCTTGAGGTGAAAAAGGGTTTCTTCAACGGTCATAGCTTGTGCATTCCAGTGGCAGTTGATTTGTGCGAATCTGCTAAGTTCTAATATTCTAAAACCTTTTAAAAACCGAGAGAAGGGAGAAAAGTTATGCCGATGTTCAGAAGTGAAGACCAGTACCCAGATTGGTGCGAGTTGGAGCACTTTGAGGTCGTGCGGCTCGACGCAGGCGATGAACACTGCTTTGCGCGTCGCGGCAAGGTGGAGAAGTTGATTGTGGGAGGGGGGCGTTGCCGGCTGCGGGTGGGTGCTGAGGAGGTGGAAGCTGCCACGGGTGCCAATATAGATTTGACTGGTCCAGGTTCTTTTGAAGTGTTGGAGGTAGAAGAGGCGGCGACGTTGGTGCGCTTTTGCGGACGCTGGGGAGCGGAGACGGGCGGCTCGGGGATCTTCAACATGGACAATAGTCCCCAACCCGAGGATAAGGGCGATCCGGTACCGTACGAGAAATGGACCAATTTCGATAGCCACTTTCACGACTGCGACGAGTATTGGATCATCTTGGAAGGTCAGGCTCGCGCCGTTTCCGAGGGCAAGGCGTACGAAATGAAGCCGGGAGACTGCCTTGCCACGGGCATGGGACATCATCACGATATGCCGTTGGTGCATGAGTCGGTGTGGGGAGTGTACTTTGAAACGACGCTAGAGGGCCAGAAGCGTCGGGGGCATTTGTGGGATCACACCCACGGGTCGGCTGAACCCCAGGCCGAACGGGTGTAGATCTCGTCTGCGTATCACGCCGTCTAAGCGGTTGGGAGCGGGAT
>JAPOYQ010000965.1:0-4094 GCA_026706505.1 Gemmatimonadota bacterium | reverse complement strand
CCAAGGGAACCTGCATTCCCACAAGGACGTCTGATCCTAGATGGAAAGGTCTTTGTAGGACAGACTCCCGACCTGCTGATGCCACCCGAAACCTTCCCATCAACCGTTCGAAATGGGCGCGTACATCCCCGTATCTTCTTATCTTATTTGTTTCCTCTTATATCCGGCCAATCCGGCCAAGTTGCCGACGTGCAGGAAATTTCTGCGCTAAACCAAAGAAAGGCACGCCAATGAGATCGCTTTCCAGACTTCTATGCCTTGGCCTCGTCTGCGCCGCGTTCACCGCGGCCGGCGTTTGGGCTGAGACCCCTTCCCCGCTTAGAGCAGACGACGGGAAGACCGGCAGACGTGCCATACTGCCAGGTATGGGTGCTATTGTGGAGGGCTCGCCTAGTCCTACGCTGCAGGCCATGCAGGAGGAATTGACCCGCTCCTTTAGTGTGCTCCAAGGGCAGCCGGTCCCGCCCTACTACCTCAGCTACGAAATCACGGAGACGGAAGGGATCAATGTCAGCGCCTCCTTTGGCGTGCTGACCTATAGCAACGAATCGCGCCGCTGCCAGCTCGACATCGATCTGCGCGTGGGTGACTACGCCTTCGACAATACGCACCAAGTGCGCGGCAGTCCTCGCAATTTCTCCGACCGCTATTCGAGGATCGAAATCCCCATTGAGGACGATCCAGACGCCATCCGCAGCGTGCTCTGGTACCACACCGATAGAAAATACAAGCGCGCCATCGAACAATTGACCACGGTCAAGACCAACGTCCAAGTCAAGGTGGAAGAAGAAGACCAGTCGGACGATTTCTCCAAGGAGCCGGTTGAGCGCTATGTGGAAGCCCCCGCCTCCTTTGACATCTCCCGCGACGAATGGGAAGCCAAGCTCAAGAAGTACACGGCCCCCTTCGCCGAATACGGCGACATCTACGAAGCTAGGGCCAGCCTCTGGGCCAATATCTCGACCCGCCAATACGTCAACAGCGAGGGCAGCGAGATACAGACCTCGCAGGTGCTCTACCGCCTGTTCATCTACGGCTTCACCAAGGCCGACGACGGCATGGAATTGCCGCGCTACGAATCCTTCTCGGCCTTTGCCCCGGAGGGCCTGCCCAGCGACGAGGAGGTCCTCGTCTTGGTGGAGGACATGATCGCCGACTTGCAAGCTCTGCGCGACGCTCCGGTAGTAGCCCCCTACACGGGTCCGGCGATTCTGTCGGGCCGCGCCAGCGGCGTCCTGTTCCACGAGATTTTCGGGCACCGCATTGAGGGCCACCGCCAAAAGCGCGAGGACGAGGGCCAGACCTTTAAGAAGAAAATAGGGGAGAAAGTCCTGCCCGAGACCTTCTCGGTGTACTTCGATCCCACCCAGACGAGCAGCGCCGGCAAGGATCTGGTGGGGGCCTACGCATACGACAATCAAGGGGTCAAGGGACGGCGGGTGGCCGTGGTTGAGAACGGGATTTTCCGCCGCTTTCTCATGTCGCGCTCGCCGATTGAGAATTTCCCCAACTCCAACGGCCACGGACGCAAGCAGGCGGGCTACACCCCGGTGGCGCGCCAGTCCAACCTCATCGTCGAGACCTCGGAGCCGCTGACCCGGGATCAGCTCAAGGAAATGCTCATCGAACAGTGCCGCATGGAGGACAAGGAATTCGGTCTATACTTCGAGGACATCCAGGGAGGCTTCACTATCACGGGTCGCACCATACCCAACGCCTTCAACGTGCTTCCCATCATGGTGTACCGCATTTACACCGACGGGCGCGAGGAATTAGTGCGCGGAGTTGATTTGATCGGCACGCCGCTCACCGCCTTCAGCCAGATCGCCGCGGGCGACGATCAGCCCGATGTGTTCAACGGCATCTGCGGCGCGGAGTCGGGAGGCGTGCCCGTGGCTGCGGTGTCTCCTGGCATTTTTATCTCGCAGATTGAAGTGCAGAAGAAGGATAAGTCCCAAGAGCGCCGACCCATCCTCGAAGCACCTTTTTCGGAGTCCGCTGAAGAAGAAGCGGACGACCTCCTTTGAGTCCTCTCCCATCCGGCAGGAGCTATACCATGTGCAAAAGGTTCTCTATCTACATTTTGACGACTGCTACTTTCCTAGCGTTTTCCTCCGTCCACGCTGAAGACGACGTGCTGCAGCGCGCCCTGCGCGACGAATTGGCGCGCTCGATGCAGCAACTCCAGCTCGAAGACCTAGAGCAGCCCTACTTTGTTTCCTACCTCGTGAGCGAAGTAAAATCCAAGGGCAGTTCGGCGACTTTCGGCAGTCTGCTCAACAGCGGCGAGGGGCACTCGCGCGAACTCAGCGTCGAAGTGCGGGTCGGCGACTACGCCCTCGACAACACCAACTTCCGCTCGTTCTCCTTCGGCGGTACAGGCGTGGTGCGCATGTACGGGGGCAGCATGCAATTGCCCCTCGAAGACGACTACGACGAGTTGCGGCGCAAGATCTGGCTGGCCACCGACGGTGCCTACAAGAAAGCGCTCGAAGATTTGGCGAGGAAGCGCGCGACCTTGCAGAACAAAACGCGCACCGAGGAAATTCCCGATTTCAGCAGGGAGAAGCCCGCTACTGAAGTGGACGAAATGGCGCCCGCCGTCTTGGATCTCGACGCGCTGGACCAGCGAGTGCGCCAGCTCTCGGACCTGTTCCGCGAGATGCCCGACATCTACACTTCGCGGGTCCGTCTCAACGGGTCCAACACCTCGGTCCGCTACCTCAACAGCGAAGGCTCTTCCTTCTCCCGCACGAGTTCGTCGCTAACCTTCACCGCGGTCGCCGCTACTCAAGCTCCCGATGGGATGCCGCTGGAGGACTTCGTCGCGGTGTACGCCCGCTCACCGGAAGACCTGCCCGGTGACGACGAACTGGCCGCGCAGATCAATGCCATGGGCGAGCGCCTGAAGCAGTTGCGCCAAGCGCCGCTGGTCGAGCGCTATACCGGCCCCGTGATCTTCTCGGGTCAGGCCGCCACGGAGCTGTTCAATCAGGGGTTTGTGCCCTACGTGTTGGCGACGCGCCGGGCGCTGTCCGACAATCCGCAATACGCGAGTTACTACCCCCAGAAGAAGGAAAACCCGTTCCTCGACAAGATTGGCGTGCGCGTTCTGCCCGAATTCCTCAGCGTGCGCGCCGAGCCGCTCATGGACGCGTACAAAAAGCAGCCCTTGTTGGGCGGCTACCGGGTTGACGACGAAGGCGTGCCGGCGCGTCCGGTCCGCCTAGTGCAGAAGGGCGTGTTGGAGACCTTGCTGACGACGCGCACACCTGTGCGCGGCATTGACCAAAGCACGGGCAGTCGCCGAGGTCCGGGCGTTGCCCCTAGCAATATCTTGGTTGAGGAATTTTTCAAACTGATCAAACGGCAGAAGAAACAGTACGGCTACATCGTCACCCACATTGCCAACCCGTCGTACAAGGCTTCCGACTCCCAGGTTATCTTCTTTTCTCCCGGTTCCTCCGACGGCGAGAACAAGCTGGCAAACGCGATTTTCGTCTATAAGGTCTATCTCGACGGCCGCGAGGAACTAGTGCGCAATGCGGAATTTGCGGGCATTGGCCTTTATACCTTCAAGGACATTGTGAAGGTGTCCAAGACGCACGCGGTCAACACCGTCCCCTTTCGCTCGGAGGGCAACTCCTCGCCCTTTTACGGCGGGCGGGGAAGTGAAGTCCCCGTGAGTATCGTCGCGCCTCGCATGGTCCTGTTCGAAGATATCACGCTCAAGCCGCCGAGCGGCGAGATTCCTAGAGTGCCTGTATCCGCGCATCCCTACTTCGACAAGTGAGCAGGCTGTTTTACAGTGGTTTAGCGGTTAGTGGTTAGTACCAGCCCACCTTGGTGCGGGCACTAACCGCTAATCAGACGCCGGTGAAGGCTTTGGCTTTGTCGTCGGTCTTGGGTGGCCGCGTCGGGCGGTCGGCGCGCAGCTCGCCCCACAGGGCGATGGCGATGCCCGCGAGGATGATGCCGCCGCCGATGAGTTGGGCGGGCATGGGTACCTCGCCCAAGATGAGACCGGCGAAGAGCACACCGGCCACTGGCGAGAAGGACGACGCTGTGGCAATGTCGGCTGGGCGCACGCGCTT
>JAPOYQ010000626.1 GCA_026706505.1 Gemmatimonadota bacterium | reverse complement strand
GCGAGGCAAATTCATCCTGACGCCGCTGTTTGAGTTGGCGTGCAAACTCCTCGGGCTCCAGCGCATAGTAGTCTGGTTCGAAGTCACTATGTTGAGGCCAAAACTCCGCTAAGAAGCGATTGTTCTTCGCCCCCCGGCCGCTAAAAGTCAGGGAATAGGCGGGCGGGGCCTCATCGGCTGCACTGCGCAAACTGTCGGGTTCCGCCGCCGCAGAGTCGGTCTCCGTCACCTCGGCAAAGGTTACGACAGCGTGCAGGCTATCACCGGGTTCGACAAAGAAGGGGAAGTGGATGTGGTGCTCGCCTTTGTAATACCCGGTGACCAAAATTCCTTTGGGAATGTTCAAGAGAAGTGCAAAGCGGTTTTGCTCGTCCAAGACGATGGGGTGTTGGGACGGTCCGGGAGCGAGTAGCGGTTCGTGGCGGAACTCGATTTCCCGCGACGGAGCGTTGTGGACCTCGCCGGTGACGATTGCGGTGCGGGGCTGGCTTTGGGCGCTTGCTGCGGCTAGGCAGAGGCTCAAGGGAGCAATTAGGGCCACCAAGGCTGCGGAGTACGCGTTCATATCTCTCTTCTCCAATTTTGGTTTGAGGGTGTGACCCATCGAGTCCACCTGCGATACGCGGCTTCTCCAATTCCATATTATCATTTGCTTTGGTCGCGGCGTTCCCGCAGGCGTTTTTGCAGGCGCTCAAGTTGGGCACTATCCACGGCACCTTCGTCGATCAGACGCACCAGCAGTTCTTCGGTTGAGCCGGAAAAGAGGCGGTCAATGACGCGCCGCAGGGCCGAGTCTTGGGCTTGGCTCTGGTCGAGTTTGGGGCGGTACTTCTTGGCGTACACGGTATTGTCGTCGGCCACTAGGCCGCGCTCGGCCATAATGGCTAACAATGAGCGCACGGTGCTGGCGGCGGGGCGTCCTTCGAGTCGCTGGCGGATGTCCTCGACACTGGCTTGGCCCATTTGCCAGAGGACAGCCATGATTTCGGCCTCGCGATCGGTGAGACCCTCGGTGCGTTTGCGGGGCATAGTACCTTCTCTTTGGAAGCCTTCTTAAGGTCCGGAGACCCCGGATGGCGGGATAATAAAACGCGAATAAATTAGCCTTTTGAAACGCTAAATAATACGCGATTGGACGATTTGTCAAGTGATTTTTTGTCGCAGAAAAAAAGAATCGCCGGATTAATCGGCGGAGAGGAAATGCTCTTCTACGGTTCTTCGATGCGGAGGACTTGGTCGGCGGCGACGTTTTCGAGGGTCTGCACTTGACCGGAGGGCCACGTGATTTCGACGCGGGCGCGGGTGGCCGTTCCCAAGCCGAAATGCAGACGCGGATCGTGGCTGGCCAAGTAGCTGCCGCCCGATTGGCGCTCCTGTGTCTGCCGAATGCCGTCAGCAGTGACGGCTACGCGGGTACCGAGGGCGTCGGGATGGGTCTGGCCGATAAGGAAAATTTGCAGATAGTGGTGGCGGTGGTCACTGTCGTTGCGCAACAGGCGCGGTGGAGCGGCCACAGTGGTGACTAGCAGGTCGAGATCGCCGTCGTCATCGTAGTCGGCCACGGCCGTGCCGCGCCCGACATTGGCTTGGGCGAAGGCTGGTCCCATACTGGCAGAGACGTCGGCGAAGCGTTGGCCGTCCTCGTTGCGGAATAGCTGGTTGGTCTGGCGGTAAGTCTGGGTCGAGTCCCATTCGGTGACCACGTCCATGACGTGTCCGTTGGCGACAAAGAGGTCGAGATCGCAGTCGTTGTCGTAGTCGAAAAAGCGGGTGCCAAAGCCGAGAGGCCGGAGCGAGGCCTCACCCAGTCCGAGCCGCCCAGAGGCAATGGTGAACCGGCCTTGGCCGTCGTTTTGGTAGAGCGTGTTGGTCTCAAAGGCAAAATTAGTGACGAAAAGGTCCATATCGCCGTCGCGGTCGTAGTCGCCGAAGTCAGTGCCCATGCCGGCCTCGGCGTGGCCGTGCTCGTCGTAGCGGGTGCCGGCCGCCTGCCCGACCTCGGCGAAAGTGCCGCGCTGATTCTCGTAGAGAAAGTTCATCGTCCCGTCGTTGGCCACGTAGAGATCGGTGTCGCCGTCCAAGTCGTAGTCGGCAAACGCTACGCCGAGGCCGCGGCCCTCTAAGGTGATGCCGGCTGGGTCGCTGACGTCGGTGAAGCGGTCGCCGTCGTTGCGGTAGAGGATGTCGCCGATTGGGGAATAGGCGGCCGGCTCGCAGTAGGAACGGGTCTTGCCGACCTTGCAGACGATATTGGCGTCGAGGCTGAAGTGAACGTAGTTGGCGACGAAGAGGTCGAGGTCGCCGTCCAAGTCGTAGTCGAAAAAGCCGGCGCTGGTTCCCCAGCGAGGGTCTTCGACGCCGACCCCATTGCGGACGAAGGTACCGCTGTCATTGCGGTAGAGGGCGTTGGGTCCGTAGTTGGCGACGAAGAGGTCCTGATCGCCATCGCCGTCGTAGTCGGCGGCCGAGACTCCGAAGCCGTAGCCCGGGTCGGCTGCGGCGGTGGGACCGCTCGCGTTGTGGAAGGTTCCTTGGCCCTGATTTTGGTAGAGGTGATTGCGCGGCAAGGGGTCGGGAGGGAGTCCTTTTAGGTAGGTGCCGTTGACTAGGTAGAGATCGAGGTCCCAATCGCCGTCGTAGTCGAGAAAGGCAGCCCCACCGCCGAATGTTTCGACATAGTAGTACTCCCCGGAAAAGCCGTTGAAATGGGTAAAGTCCAAGCCGGCGTCCCGGCCGACATCGACAAAGTGGATCGGGGCAGCGGGCGCAGGAGGCTCAGCGGTGCAGCCGCTCAGCAGTGCGAGGGCGGCCAGCCAAGGCCACGAAGTACTCACAGCAGATGTGCCAAGATCACGGCGAGCAATAAGCCGAGCGAGACCCAGCCGAGCAGGATTTGGACGCTGGCGAGGAGTTTGAGCTTGCCAGTCGCGTACCAGGGGTAGGGATCGGTTCGGGTGAAGGCGTGGATGCTGAAGCGTATACAGTCGGCGAGGGTGGGGTGTTCATCGCCGTTGACGGAGTACAATATTCCAGGGACCAGCCGGTAGATCAGCGCCCAAAGGAGGATGCTGCCGAGGATGCAGAGAACGAGTTGTAGTGGGGAGGTGCCGTAGCGCGAACAGAGATTCCACAACTCTAACGCCCAACGTTGGGGCGCGGCCCAGCTAAGGGCGCGGCGCTGGCGGTCTAGACGCTCGATCTCGCAGGCTACAGCGTCGTCTTTTAGTCCTTGGGCGAGGAAGTGATGCCGCAGGCTGTTGTAGGCAGGGTCGAGCGCGGTGACTAACGCCGAGTCAGTAGTGGCTAGACGGTGACGCACGTGCGCCCAGCGGACGCGGAGGCGCTCAAAATAGGCTTGCTGCAAGTAGAGTTGGGCGCTTGCGGCAAAGGTCGAATCGGCTTGGACACTTGGGTGCAGATCGAGGGTGCCGATAGCGGCGCGGCGCAGATCGAGGGTGCGGTTGAAAAAGGAATTGAAACGCAGTGTCCGCGCTTGGACGCCACTAAAATCGGCTTCTTTGCGGAAGTAGCTGCCGCCAAAGTCCGCGCGGGCAAAGTCCGCATCGGCGAAGTGGGCGGCTTGGGCAAAGGTGAAGTCGGCGAAGGTAGCTCGGTCGGCGAAGGTGGCTCGGTTGAAAGAGATCTCCCCGTCGGCGCGGGCCGCTGCAAAGTTGGCCGCGGCGAAAAACTGGGTCCGCCAGAAGAGGGCGCGTTCGGCAAAGCGGGCACCGGCAAGCCGGGCCATTCCAGCGGGCGTCCTTGAAGGAGGCTACGCCGGCGAAGCGGGAGTCGGCAAAATCGGTCTGGCCGGCGAAGTGAGTGCCTTCAAAGTAGGCAGCGGTCGCAAAATGGGTGCGGACGAAGCGGGTGGCAGCGGCGAAACGGGCGTTGATAAACGAATTGGGACCAGCGAAATCGCCGTCGGTAAAGTCGGCGTCGGCACCGAAGACGGCCTGTTTGAAATTGAGGTGCTTGCCAGACCGGCTTGCGCGCAGGCCGAATGCGCTGTGGAAATGGGCATTTGTTAGCGAGAGACCGTTGGCGAATGTGGTGCGCTCGCCTTGCACCGGACCGAGGAAGACCACGTTGTTGAGGGTGACCTCGTCTAAGAAAAAGACATCGTCGAACTGGAGAGAGGCGCGCACGGTGTCGAGACCGGCAGTTGGAGCGTAGAGAGGGCCGACGACAGCGGTGGCGCGGAGGTGGATCGGCTCTTGTGCCCGTCGTAGACTTGAGAGCAAGTCAGCCGCCGGAAGCAGGGCATAGGTCTGGTCGGCGATGGTGGTGTCGGCGCGGTCAGCGCGTGCGCCGAGCGGAATTAGGAGGAGGCAGCAAAGCGCCCATAGGGGGATGACCATCAGCTTTGGGCGGCAGTGTATTGCTTCAAATGGGCTTCGTGGATGGTTATCGGATAGATTTTACGCAGGCTACGCACGTATTCGACGTAGCGGTTCTGGGCCTTGTCGATGAGTACGTAGGCCCGGGCGCGTCGCTGTGAGTCCTCATTGTAGGGGATGTGTTCGCGTTGGCGATCCACGACTTTGAATACCGAATAGCCTCGCTGGGTGCGGACTGGGCCGCCCACTTGGCCGACCTCGAGATCTTGGGCCAAGTCGGAGACGCCGGGGAAGAATTGCTCGGTGTAGATATTGAAGTTAATACGTCCGTTGTGGTGGAGGACCTCAGCGCGTTCGCTGTGGCGCACGGCGAGGGTTTCGGCCTCGGCTTCGGTGGCTTGCGCCAGCTCAGTGAACAGATGCTGGGCTAGCGAGTCGCTGGAAACCAGAATTTCGATGGCGACAGTGGTCGTGGGTTTGGTAAATTTTTCTGGATGCTCGTCGTAGAAGGTGCGCGCCTCTTCTGGGGTGACCGACAGATGCTGGTCAACCATGATCTTGCGGAGGCCGGTCACCATAAGTTCTTGGCGCTTGGCGGCAATGCTGGCGCGAAACTCGGGGTCTTGGTCCAGCCCGGCGCTGATGATTTCAGACATGAATAGGTGTTCGGGGATGACGCGGCGGTTGAGCAAGTCCGCGGCGCGCTCGGTGTCGATCAACATTTGCGGCGCTATTTTCATCTGGCGGATGGTCTCGACGAAATTTCCCAAGCCGATGGGGTCTCCCTTGCTAAAGGTGCAGACAGGCAAGGGCGCGTCGACCTCGGCGAGGGCGAACTCCTCGCCGGTGAACTGGTCAATGCGCTCGGCCAATAGGGAGAGGTTCTGCGGCTGCGGTTGGGGCTGGTATTTGCCTCGCAGCGAATCGAGCATGGTTTGCAGGCGCTGGTTGCGCTGGGCGATGAGCAATTCTTCGCGGATGCGGTCCTCGGAGGCTTCGAGCGGTGCCGGGATTTCGTCGAGAATGGTGAAAATGGCAAACTTTTGCTCGCGGGCGACGAACATCGACACCGGCGGAGCAATTTCGCCGATTTCTAGGTCGGCTACTTTGGCTACGACTTCGGGCATGAGTTGGTCGCGCAACTGGTACAGCCCAGTATCGCCGCCGCGCTCGGCGCTTTCGCGGTGGACCGAATGAGTGCGGGCTAGTTGGTGAAAGTCGGCACCATCTTGAAGCTGCTGGTAGAGATCGTTGGCCTCTTCTTCACTATCGACCATGATGCCGCCGAGGCGGATTGAGCGGTCGCGGCGGGTTGCGCGGTAGTGGGCCTCGACCATTTCCTCGGTGATGTTCAGCTTGCTGATGATTTCTCGTTGCTCGTACAGGCGCAGGATGCGCGAGCGTTCATAGTTAGTCAACTCGTCGATAAACCAAATCATATTTTCGATGTTGGACGCCTGTGCTTCTTGGAGAAGTAATTCCTTGTCGATTAGGCTGTTGAGCAGATTGCGGGACACGGCCAATGGCGTGGCCCCTTGGCGCATACCTTCGGGGATCTTGGATGAGAACTCGGCGAACTCAGCCGTGGTGATCGACTTGTCGCCAGCCTCGGCAACAATGAGTTCGGCCGGCGAGGTCGGCGGTTGATCCTGACTGCCGCAGGCGGCGAAGAGCCAACTGAGTAAGAGCAAGGCGTTGAGATGCTTCATTTTCATGGGGCTGGGATACTCCTAAATTTTGAGGAAAAGAAAAAGACGAATATAAAGAAAAAGGGGGGGAATGAAAGGTAAAACGCCGGGAGGCAAGGTGTGTAAAGATGCTTGCGGCGTTAAGGGCTATTGATTATAAATAGTTGGCCAACTACGAAGATTGCGCAGTGGTAAGCTGCGCATAATGTCTTTAGTAATAAAGAACTTACTGGATTTTCGAATCCGATTCACTTGTCGACGAACTCTTGCCTATGAAACGCGCTAGTGTATGTGCTCTCTTATTGTGCCTACTCGGAGGCTGGTCGGCTGTCGCTGAAGTCGTGATCGTCGGCGGCGAAGGCGGTTTGGATTGGGCCAGCGGTGGTGGAGAGATTCAAGCTACGGTCATCCGCAGCGCGACTTCGGTGGAGAATACCAACGCGCCCGGCGGGGTTATAGACTTCAATGCGGAGGGTTTCAGAAACTGGATTTTTCCCCAGCGCGCTGATACCACGCTCAATATCGCCGTCGGCGCTAATTCCGAGGCCCGCGGCGGCTCGATCACCTCGCCTAATACCATCAACATCCGGCCGGAATTGCCCAGCATCATCGACAATGATGGCGAGACAGCGCTGGATTTGCGCGCCAGTGCCGGTGGCCAGAGCGCGCGCGTGTTGGGCATTATCATCGATCTGGATTTAGGTGCCCGCTTCGGGGTCAATCGCTTCAAGTTTTTTCCCCG
>JAPOYQ010000485.1 GCA_026706505.1 Gemmatimonadota bacterium | reverse complement strand
TGCCGCACCTGCTGCTTGGACGCGTCGAATCCCGTCTCTGCTGTTACTTGGTCAACCACTTGCGGATGGATCCCCCTCGTCGTCCGCAGCATCGGGTTTCAGCGCGCGGCAGTCCAGCAAAGTCCAGCCGACGCGAATCCGATCTCCCTCCAACACACCCCCTTGGCCCACGATGTTGGGGATCTTGACGATGAAGCCCGAGTGCCCGCACAGCTTTAGGCGCAGGCGCATGTGATCGCCGAGAAATGCTATATCCTCGATATCGGCGTCAAACTCGTTGGAGTACGAGTGTTCACCCTCACTCGGCGAGAGCTTCACTCGCTCTGGGCGAACGACGACTGTCGCCGCAGCCCCCGGCGGACATTGCCCCAAACTCACGGCTTTGACGAGCGCATCGCCGACCTCCACTTCACACACGCCGTCGCCAACCGTGCGCACCACGCCGTTTAGGCGGTTGTTCTCGCCGATGAAATGGGCTACGAAAGCGCGCTCCGGCTCTTCGTAGAGCACCTCCGGGGACGCGACCTGCTCGATCGCGCCGCCGCGAAAGACGGCCACCAGCTGCGACATGACCATGGCCTCCTGCTGATCGTGCGTGACATAGACGACCGTTATGCCCAAGGTGCGCTGAATGCGGCGGATTTCGTATTGCATCTCCTCGCGCAGACGTCGGTCGAGCGCGCCGAGCGGCTCGTCCATCAACACCAGTTCCGGGTCGAATACCAACGCGCGGGCGATCGCAACGCGCTGTTGCTGACCACCGGATAGCTGTCCTGGGCGGCGATCCTCCAAGCCTTCGAGGCGCACGAGGCGCAGGGTGCGGGCCACTCGCTCCTGCCGCTCGCTTGGGTCAATACCGCGCACTTCCAGCGGAAACGCCAAGTTTCGGCCGACCGTCATGTGCGGAAAGAGTGCGTAGTTTTGAAACACGACGCCGATGTCGCGCTTGTGGGGGGGCAAATCGCCAACCGGCACGCCATTGATACGGATGGTACCAGAAGCTAGCGTCTCAAACCCAGCGAGCATCATCAAGCAGGTCGTCTTACCGGAACCAGACGGCCCGAGCATGGTTAGAAATTCGCCTTTGTGTACCGCGAGGTCGAGGTCCCGCACGACCCAGTTGCGGCCGTCGTAGCTTTTGCTAACGCCGGAGAACTCGACGTGAGGAGTGCTAGTGCAGTTGTCGTCTGTACTCACCACTTACCAACCGAGGGCATAGCCGTCGCGGCGCGGGTCGGCCCCACCCATAAAGGAACCCGTGTCGGCATCGACCATGATGCCTTGGCCTCCGCCGACCCCGGGCGACCAGTCGCCGAGAAAATTGAATTGGTGGCCGCGGCGCTCTAGTTCGGCGAAGACTTCGCGTTCAATGCGGTTTTCAACATCGACGACAAAGCCGGGGCTTCCCGTCTTGACGCGGGGGGCTTCGATAGCAGCTTGGACGTGCATCTGGTGATCGAGGATGTTCATAATCATCTGTGGAGTAGTCTGGAGAATACCATAGCTCCCCGGGGTGCCGATGAGCAGGCGCAGGCCATCGGCGTCCCAAATCTGGGCCGGCGACACGCAGATCTCGTTTTTCTTGGCCGGACCAATAACATTGGGGCTGGTCGGCTCGCGGTCGAACCAGCGCATGAAGTTGTTGAGGGCGATGCCAGTCTCCGGCACCACCATGGCTGAACCAAAGGGGCCGCCTAGGCTCTGGGTACAGGCAACGGCATTTCCATCGGCGTCGATGGTGTCGAAGTGGGTCGTGCATTCGTTCATCCACACGCGCGGGTCACCTGCTTTGACCTCTCCAGCCGGGCCACCGGGCACGAGGTGATCGCCCGCAGTAAACTGGGCCTTGTCGCCGATGAGCGCGCGCCGCTCGGCTGCGTATTCCTTCGAGAGCAGACCCGCGGTCGGCGGGTCGTCGATGGCCGTGTAGGCAATGCGGTCGGCCATGGCCAGCTTAGTTGTCTCGATAAAGCGGTGCAAGGTCTCGGCCGTGTTGTGGCCGAGGCCAGCCACGTCAAAGCCCTCCATGATGGCCAGTGTCTCCAAGTACTGGACGGCTTGGCAGGGCGGCGGCGGCGCAAAGACCTCATAGCCGCGATAGTTGATGGAGATCGGGTCGACGAATACTGGGGCAAAGTCGGCGAGGTCTTCTTTTGTAATTAGGCCACCGGTCTCCTCCATATAGCGAACCATGCGGTCGGCAATCGCTCCCTTGTAAAAGACATCCACGCCCTCGGCAGCAACTTGGCGGAAGGTCTCGGCAAGGGCCTTTTGCACCACCACTTCCCCAGGCTCGGGGGCCGCGCCGTCGAGTAGATAGATGTCGGCACCGGTCTTGAAGCGGCGCAGACTCTCGGCCGCACCCGCGTAGAAAAAGGCGTTCTTGACCGTGAGGGCATAGCCCTGCTCGGCGTACTCAACGGCCGGAGCGAAGACGCGAGCGGCGTCCATCGAGCCGTAGCGCTCCAGCGCGGCCAGCCAGCCGCCGCAAGCACCAGGTACTAACGGCGTGAGGGGACCAAACCCCTGTTTGTCGTCGCTGTCGTACAGATTCAAAGTGGCCGCGCGCGGGGTGAGGCCGACGTAATCGACGATCTTGTGCTCTTTTTCGCGGGCGCTGTAGATATGCAGATAGCCAACGCCGCCAATGCCCGACATATACGGCTCGACTACGTTGAGCGCAGCGGCCGTGGCAATGGCTGCGTCAATGGCATTGCCGCCCTCCATCAGGATGCGCATACCAGCGAGAGAGGCGAGCGGATGCGCCGAGGCGATCATGCCGCGACGGCCCGTGGCAGTGCTGCGGTGGGTGGTGCCCTTGGAAGAAAAGGCCATTGGACGCAACTCCTTGTGATTTGTAGATTTTGCGACCGCCTAAAATAGGGCGAGTAAATTACAGCGTCAATCGAGGAGCTTACCTATATGAGCGACAAGACAATAGACCTGCGCAGCGACACGATTACCCTGCCGACCGAGGCCATGCGGGAGGCCATGGCCTGCGCGCCGTTGGGCGACGATGTGTACGGCGAAGATCCATCGGTCAACCGCCTACAAGAAGTGGCCGCCGAAAAAGTGGGCATGGAAGCCGCGCTCTACGTGCCTTCGGGTACGATGGGCAATGCCTGCGCCTTGATGACCCACACCAACTGGGGGGACGAGGTGCTCTTTGAGGAGCAGGCGCACATGTATTACTGGGAGGCCGGAACCTACGCCTCGCTCGCCGGGCTGTCCGCTCGCATCGCTGCTGGCGAGCACGGCGTCCTAACCGCCGACCAGGTTCGCGAGACGGTCCGCGCCGACAACCCGCACTTCGCCCCGCTCAAAGTCGTCTGCATCGAGAACACCCACAACAACCACGCTGGCCACGCTTGGTCGGTCGCCGAGGTGGCCGCGGTGAGTGCTGAGTGCCGCGAACACGGGCTGAAATTGCACGTGGACGGGGCGCGCATTTTTAACGCCGCCATAGCCACCGGGACGACGGTCCCAGAATACACTCAGCACGTTGACTCCGTGATGTTCTGCATCTCCAAGGGGCTGAGCGCGCCGGTCGGCTCACTGCTGTGTGGCAGCAGGGACTTCGTCGATCGGGCCTATCGGATGCGCAAGCGGCTCGGCGGCGCCATGCGCCAAGCCGGAATAGTGGCCGCGGCCGGGGTCGTAGCCTTGGAGCAGATGGTAGATCGGCTGGCCGAGGATCACGCGGTAGCGCGCGAACTATCCACCGGGTTGGGAACAATCGAAGGCGTCGAGGTAATTTTTCCGCCGCGACCGACCAATATCCTCAAGGTGGATTTTGCGGCCTTGGGGTGGTCGGCTGCCGATCTAGTAGCCAAGTGGAAGGCGCGAGGGGTGCTGTGCAATCCGCGTCCGCCGCACGGGGCGCGACTGGTGGCGAATCGGCACGTGGGGCTAGAGGACGTCAACTACGTGGTGGAGGCGACCCGGGAAATGATCGGGTAGGGGGCTACTTGGCGCGTCTTTTGTCCATATCTCAGTGCTTTTGGCTCGGCGTCTTTGCCGCAGCCCTTGGCGCGGGTGATGCCGGAGGGGATGCGCTGAAAAACGCGGATGGCTCGTGGAAGTACAGCAATAATCTGGTGGGGGAGACGAGTCCGTATTTATTGCTGCACGCGCACAATCCGGTCGAGTGGTACCCTTGGGGAGAGGAAGCACTGGCGCGAGCCAAGGCCGAGGACAAGCCGATCTTTCTGTCGGTCGGCTATTCGACCTGCTATTGGTGCCACGTCATGGAGCGGCTGGTCTTTTCCGACCCCGAGATTGCGGCGCAGATGAATGTCAGCTTTGTCAACATCAAGGTCGATCGCGAGGAGCGGCCCGACATCGACCGCATTTACATGCTGGCGACCCAATTAACTACCCGGCATGGAGGTTGGCCCAATTCGGTGTTTTTGACGCCAGACCAAGAGCCGTTTTTCGCCGGCACGTACTTTCCGTCCGAGCCTTTGCCTGGGCGACCTTCCTTTCCCCAAGTCTTGGACTTCACGCGCCAGCGCTGGCAGGACCAGCGCGAGCAGGTGCTCCAAATCGCGGGCCGCTTGACCGCGGCTATCCGCGACCTAGAATCCGGTCAGCAGATGGCGGCCGTGCCCCCAGATTCTCTGCTAGTAGCGCGGGTGCTAGCTGCTGTTCAGACCCGCTACGACGCGATTAACGGCGGTTTCGGAGGCGCGCCCAAATTTCCCCCGAGCTTGCGCTTGGAGATGCTGATGGCCACGGCCGAGCGCTTTGCCGATCCCCAAGTACAGCGCATCGTTTTGCACTCGCTGGAGCGGATGGCGGCCGGTGGCATCTACGACCAAATCGGCGGCGGCTTTCACCGCTACGCCACAGACGCCGAGTGGCGCGTACCGCACTTCGAGAAGATGCTCTACAACCAAGCTCATTTGTCACGGCTGTACTTGCGCGCGTATGAACTGACGGGAGACGACCGCTGGCGGTGGGTGGCAGAGGATGTTTTTCGCTTTGTCGCGCGGGAGATGACCGGGCCGGAAGGGGCTTTTTACTCGGCACTGGACGCCGAGACCGAGGCCGAAGAGGGCAAGTATTACCTGTGGACTGCGGGGGACTTGGAAAGCTCGTTGGGACGCGAGGCAGAATTGTTCTGGAGCGTCTATGGGTTAGCCCCCATGCCCGAAGGCGAGGAAGGCGTCCTCTACGTGAAAACGTCGCTTGCCGAGGCCGAGTTGCGAGCACAAATAGCACCCGTGCGGCAGCGCGTCCTTGCGGCGCGGACCGAGCGTCTCTATCCCCTCCTCGACGACAAGGTGTTAGCCGCTTGGAACGGGATGATGATCGAAGCGTACGCACAGGGTTTTGCAGTCTTGGGCGATCCCGCATATCGCCGTGCAGCCGAGCGGGCGGCTGATTTCGCTCTGGAGCACCTGCGGCGCGAGGATGGGGGGTTGTGGCGGGTCCATCGGCTGAGGATTTCTCGGCAGGAAGCGTACTTAGACGACTATGCGTTTTTGGCGCGCGGGCTGACGGCATTGTACCGGGCCACTGGCGAGGCGCGGTGGTTGCAAGCCGCGCGCGAGCTGAGCGCCGAGATGGTGGCGCGATTTTGGGACCAAGAGGTCGGGGGATTTTTCTTTACGGAAGCTAGCAATGCGCTCATCGTGCGCAGCAAATTCGCCCAAGACTCGGCCCTGCCTTCGGGCAATGCAGTGGCTGCCCACGCGCTGCTAGACTTGGCCGAGCTGACAGGCCAAGCGCACTATCGCAGTCGGGCGGCGCAAATCCTATCTGCTTTTAGTGGGGCCATGTGGGCGCAGCCCTCGGCCTCGGTGCATTTGGCAGCCGCGGCCGAGCGCCATCTGCAAGCGTCGCTATCCGCAGCCACATTAGCGGATACCCAAACGGATTCACTGGTCTCCATGCGGGTCGAACTGCCCGCGCAACAGCCCGTGGCGGGCGAGGCTTTTGCCGTGGCAGTGCATCTAGACATTCGCCCGGGCTGGCACATCAACGCCAACCCGCCCTCGGGCGACTTCCTCATTCCCACCTCGCTGACGCTCAATGCGGACTGGCCGTTGGACTTTGCCCGCGTGCGCTATCCCACAGGCCGCTCGCAGGCCTTTCCGGCCCTAGCAGAGACGCTCTCGGTATACGAGGATCAGGTCGCGCTATGGGCGGATTTGTCGCTGCCCTTAACAGCGGCTGGGACGGCGGGCTATTTGCGCTTCCTGGTCCAATATCAGGCCTGTGACGAAGTCCGTTGTCTCCCGCCAGCGGAATTGAGCCAGAGCGTGCTGGTGGCCGTGGCACCATGATCCACCCCACAGACATCATCGGCTGCGGGGTGGACGAACTAGAGGCCGCCAAGCTCCTCGCCCAAATCGAAGCCCTCTCCGGCACGCCGGAAGCGCGCTGGCGGGAAGCGGCCTGCTGTATTCTGAGGCCGGATCATCCCTTCGCGCTGCATCAGTTGCTCTATCGGGCAATCTACGGCAGTGCGGATGGCCCAGTGTTTTTTCCCGAGCCAGCAGATATTGAGCACGCGCATATGACGGCGCTGCGACGCGAGCTTGGTCTGGATTCGCACGCCGCGCTCTTTGCGTGGTCGGTTGCACAGCGAGAGGCGTTTTGGCAGCGGACGGTCGCCCGCTTGGGAATCCGCTTCCACAAGCCGTACACGCAGCTTCTCGATCTGTCCCAAGGCGTCGAAGCACCCAAGTGGTTTGTCGGGGCCGAGATGAATATCGCCGAGAGTTGCTTCCAAGCCCCCGCCGATCAGACGGCCATTGTCTT
>JAPOYQ010000769.1 GCA_026706505.1 Gemmatimonadota bacterium | reverse complement strand
AAATTGCTCATCGTCCTGTTGTCTCTCGGCACGGTGGACGGACATGCAGAAAGCGCGCCGCCCGCCCTGCGCTGCGGCACCCCTTACTTGCTCCAAGCTATGGACGCGGCCTCAGAGCTGAGCACCGAGCACCAGCGTCTAAAACTCGTACAGCGCCGACCTAGCACTCAGCACAGCTTGCTAACCCCCTCTGGTCATTTCCGCGTCCACTACGACACCGTTGGCAACGACGCTGTTGATCCTACCGACGACGATGCCAACGGCATCCCAGACTACATTGACCTAGCCGCAACCATCCTCGACAGCACTTGGGAGTTGGAAGTAGAACAGCTTGGCTACAACCCGCCGCCATCGGACAACGGCTTGGGCGGCGGAGCGGAATACGATGTTTACGTTGTAGACTTAGGGCACGGAGGCTGTGGGTTCTCGGAGCCTGTTTACGGCTGTGCCTATCCCGGATCGTCCAACGCGGTCACGCACAGCCACCTCGAAATCGACAACAATTTCACCGATCCCAGCTACGTACAGACTCGCGGGCTAGACGCCCTGCGCGTGACCATCGCCCACGAGTTCCACCACGCCATTCAGTTTGGCTACTACGCAGAGGAGGACGGCAGTTGGTGGCAGGAATCGACCTCGACGTGGATGGAAGAAGTGGCCTATCCACATATCGACGATTATCTCCAGTATTTGTCGCACTTCCTGAGCATACCCCAACGCGCCCTCAACTCTGGCCGTCCTGGCAGCAACCACACCTACGGCACCGCGATCTTTTCACACTTTCTCGACCAGCACTACGGCCGCGATCTCAACCGCCTGATCTGGGAAGAACTCAAGGAGCGCCAAAGCGCCAATCTCGATCATTTCGACCGCGTCATCCGCCGCGTTGAGCCGGGCGGCTTGGGAGTCGCTATTGGCGAATTTGCCGTCTGGAATTACTTCACCGGCCGCCGCCATCGCCGCGGATTTTACGCCGAAGGGGACAAATATCCGCTCGTCCCCACCCACGACCTCGCAGTCGCTGCCAAGGCGGTCGTCCGCGATTCGAGCCTGCTCGACGCCACCGGCAGCAGCTATCTGCGCCTCGCGCCCCAGCTCCGCCCAGGCGGCGTCACCCTTGCTTTTGCAGCGTCCCTTGGTGCTTGGCGTCGCCATCTGCTTTTAATCGGTCCCGACAGCATCGCGGTGCGGCCGGTTGCCGAGCCGACGGTTCGCGTCGTTGACTGGGACCAGTACGAAGAGATCGTGTTGGTAATCTCCTCGGCTGAAGATCACGGCGTGGCCTATCCGTACCAAGTGTCCGTGGAATTTGACCCCGATCTGACCGACGCGCAGGCGGCCCTCGCCACGCTGTTCGAACCCAGCTACCCCAATCCCTTCCACCTCGGCCAACACCGGCAGACCCACCTAGTCTTCGACTTGGCCGCCCCTAGCACCCAGACCCGCCTGTCGATTTTTTCGACCAACGGCGACTTGGTCTGGTGGAAAGACTTAGGCCCCCGCGCCGCCCGCGAAAACTACGTAGTACCATGGGACGGACGCAACGCTGCCGGCAAGTTCGTCGCCAGCGGCATCTATCACCTCCTCCTAGAAGCCAACGGTCAGACGGCATTGCACCGTCTAGCCGTCGTACGGGACTAGAAGGCCGACTTTCGACAAAAAAATACGGGCGAGGGAATCACCCTCGCCCGCTTCTGCTGCACGAATTGTCTCTGTCAGGCTCGCCACAAATCGAGTTGGGGCCTGTCGCCGATTTGGATCAGCGATCCAGCCGCTTCAAGGGGCATGCGCCCACCTATGCAGTACGTACACAAGTCGCGCTCGGGCAGTCCGGCGCGCGCAAAGGCATCTAGCATCCCCTGCCGCGACAAGTAGATCACCGGCATCCCCATTGCCTCGCCGATGGCCTCGGCCGTGCGCCCACGCGCGATAAATTCGTCTCCCGGCGGCGGGTCCGGCGGCATATCAACCCCAAAGGTGCATCCTCTCGGCACGCCATCATCGCCAATAATGCCAATCGGCGGCGTGTAACTCACCAAATAGGCCTGCCCGACGCCAGCTTCTTCGTAGAGCAGGTCGCAGGCGCGCTTGGAATTGTTGCCGCGGATGATGCTGTCGTCGATCAGGATTACGGTCTTGCCTTTGAGCTTTTGCGCCATCCCGGGCAAAAGGTGCAGGTTCTGGTCGATCGACTCTTTGCGCTCGCCAGCAGTCGAGCCTTGGAACGAGCGCTCGCCGCGCATCTTGTAGAACACGGGCTCAAAGGGCAGTTCCGCCTGCTTGGCGTAGGCGCGGGCCGCCACCTCGGGGCAGCGCGGCAAGTACGTAACCAGATCGACGTCGGGCGGCAGAAATTCCTCGCTGAGTATCTCCCCTAGCGATTCGCGGATGCGGCGCACGCTGACGCCGTTGATGATCGAGTCGAGGTCGGTGATGTAGTTCCATTCAAAAAAGCAATAAGCGAGGTTGGTCGAGACCACAACTTCCTTGTTGTAGTTCCCTTCGGGCGTGAGAGAGTAGATCGCTCCCGGCTCCAAGTCCTCGACGTATTCGCCGCCGTTTTTGCGGAAGGCAATGTCCTCCGAGGCCATCACGTACTTGCCGTCCTTCCAGCCGAGCACCCCGGGTTTGATTCCGGTGCGATCGCGGATTGCGATCACGTCTCGCTCGCGCTTGTCGGCGATGGCCAAGGTGTAGGCACCAGGCACTTCCTTGAGAAAGTTGTGCGCACCGCGCTCGCGATAGAGGTAGAGCAAGGCTTCGGTATCGCAGCTCGAATACAGGTGCAAGGGAGCCGAGTCTTGGAGGAAGGCCCGGTCAACTTGGCCGTTGTGGACGGCCGCCATGTCGCAGTCCCAGATCAGGATGTGGTTGTCGCGGTGTTCGACCGTACCGCCGATGACGTGCGGATGCGCCTCCTCGAGGATTTTGTTCTTCGAGCCTCGGGTGGCGTAGCGCACGTGGGCCATGTAGGTGTGATAATTGGGACTGAGGAAAATTTTGTGGAGGTCGGTTACGTCGAAGCGCGAGACCCCGCCTTTCCACTTGATCACGTCGATGCGGCCATCGCCTACTGCAGCAATACCGGCCGCCTCCCGGCCCCGATGCTGTAGCGAATGAATAAAGCGATAGGCGTCGTGCAGAGAGTGGGCTACGGTCAAACCACAGTTGTGGCGAACGACTTCGGCCATAGACGTTCCTCGCGGCAAAATGTAAAGGGATTGTAACCAAAAGTACGAGTGACTGCGCCATACGGCAAGGCCGCAGTGCTACAACGCCAAAATCAGCCCCTGCGCCAACAGCGAATCAACCGTCTGGGCAAAAGCCGCGGTCGCCTCCTCGACATCTTGGGCCGTGTGCGCCGACGAGAGCACGCCGCCGGTGGAACTCATGTTATCGACCCCGTAAAAGCGCAGATGGCGCTGGTACTCTTCGATCAGCTTCCCCGGCATCCCCTTGAGCTGCTCGGCCTCGGTCGTGTGCAAATCCGCCCGGCTGTGGGCCTTTTGCACGCGCTGGCGATCGGTCTCAAAATAGACGTGAAAGGTCGAACACACTCCGTACACGTATCCGGCGATGCTTCGGCGCTCCAGTACTTCGTCCCAAGCAGCGCGCAGTTCAGCGGCGCGGGCGTTGGCTTGGTCTATCGGCTCGCCCGTGGCCACGCGCTCGAGCACGGCGATCCCAGCCGCGGCCGAAAGCGGTGCCCCGTTAAAAGTCCCTTGATGCGTCACCCGCGGACGGGCATCACCCGTCACATCGAAAAGCTCCATAATATCCGCTCGTCCCACCACGGCCCCACCGGGCATGCCGCCGGCGACCACCTTGGCAAAACAAGACAGATCCGGCCGCAGCCCGTAGAGCACTTGCGCACCGCCCGGACTAAAGCGGAAGCCGGTTACTACCTCGTCGAAAATCAGTATCACCCCGCGCGCTCTGGTCATCGTTCGCAGATCGCGCAAAAACTCCGGTGCCAAAGGCACTCTTCCCCACGACCCTCCCGACGGCTCGATAATCGCCGCGGCAATATCGCTGTCGGCGTCGAGGACATCGGCGACTTGATCCGCATCTCCCGCCGGCACGCAGACCACGTGCTCGCGCACCTGCGGCGGGATGCCCAACGAGCCGTCCGCGTCAAAGGGCGGCTGCACGCCGCGCATCACGTCGTCGTGCCACCCGTGGAAGTGGCCGGCAAAGCGCAGGATCTTGCGGCGGCCGGTAAACGCCCGCGCCAAGCGCAGCGCCAGCAGGGTCGCCTCCGTCCCCGAATTGACTAAGCGCACGCGCTCGGCTGAGGGAACCAGCGCCTGTATGCGCTCGGCCCACTCGATGTGTAGTGGATGGTCGTTGCCAAAGTGCGTCCCGCGCCCCACCGCCTCGGCGATGGCTTCTATGACTTCGGCGGGCGCGTGCCCCAAAAGCAGGGCCCCATTGCCGAGGAGGAAGTCGATGTACTCGTTGCCATCGACATCCCACTTGCGGCCGCCAGCCCCCCGCTCGATGTAGAGCGGCACCGGCGTTGCGTAGCGCAGGTCGTGCCCAACCTTGCCGCCAAGTGCCTTGCAGGCGCGGGCAAAGTACTCCTGTGACCGGGGGCGCGCCGCGCCGTATTGCTTGTATATCTGGTTGCTCATAGACCATTGCCTTTCTTCAATACACGACACCCAGATTTCCGTTAGGTGTAACCTCATAGGGTCGGAGCTTGGGCAACCACAAGGGTTGCCCCTACGTTACGACCGTCCGCCGCAGGCGGTAATCGTCTGTCCGGTGACAAAACTGGATTCTTCGGATAATAAAAAGCGCACCACCGACGCCATCTCCGCCGGATCGGCCATCCGTCCCAGCGGAGTGCTGGCGATGAGCTCGGCGACTTGGCCGGGGTTGGCCGAGCGCGCCAGCTCGGTATCCGTTAGCCCCGGCGCTAGGCAGTTGATTCGCACGTTGTGCTCGGCAAATGCTTGGGCGCATTGACGGGTGAAGGCAATGACTGCTGCCTTCGTCGTGGCGTAGTGGATCATGTTTGGCTTGAGCAGCCAAGCGGCCAGCGAGGAGATATTGACGATCCGCCCAAAGCGCCGCGCAATCATCTCGTCCTTGACGGCCCAGGTAGTCAAAAACGGCCCGTGGACGTTGACCGCAAACATCCTTTCCCACTCGGCAAAGCCGAACTCGCCGTGCCCCTGGGTGGAGGCGATCCCGGCGTTGTTGACCAACAGTTCGACCGGCCCGAATGCCGCGCGCACTTGGGTGATCATCTGCTCGACTTCTGCCTGCTGCGACACGTCGGCTTGGACGGCCATGCCCTCGGTGCCGCACGCCTCGACCTGCGCTAGGATTTCCTGCGCGGCCTCGGCGTTGTGTTGGTAGTTGATGGCGACTCTGGCTCCGTGTTCGGCCAGCATTCGGACGATGGCGCGGCCGATGCCGCGACTGCCGCCCGTTACCAAGGCGGTGCGCCCGGCAAATATCGCGGTGGTCATGTGCGTTGGCTTTCGTTATTGGGAAAAATTTTGATGATAGCGCAAAAAGGGGCCGGGAGCAATCCCGACCCCTCTTTTTGACCTCCGGCTAGTCTGGCGATTAGCCGCCCGCTGGATATACGCTCTCGGCAATTTTGGCGACGACCTTTGGGGTATTCCGTACTTCAGACAGCCGCTCTACGACCAGCCCTTGGGCGTCTATCAAGTAATACGAAGGCAACCGGCCCACACTATAGGCCTTTGCTACGTCCGAACTCCAGCCACCCACTCGCAAGTGAATGCCTTCGATTCGGTGCTTCGCGATCGCCTTCCTCCAATTGCCCTCGTCGCTATCCAAGGACAGATTGAGAAAGACAACCGGCTGACCAGCCACTTTTTGCTTGATGTTTTGCAGATCGGGCAGCGCGCTGATACATGGCCCGCACCAACTCGCCCAGAAGTAGAGAAAAACCGCCTGCCCTTGGAACTGGCTCAGCGATACTAACTGGTCGTCGAGGTCATAGGCGGTAAAGTCGGGAGCAGGTTCCCCCGACAAATCGAGTTTCTCAAATGCTTTGACTGGGCGGCGACGTTCGTACATGGAGTCGAGTTGGGATTGAGCCGCTGCCGACAGATTCAATCCCGACAAATCGAGATATTCAGAAAGCGAGGGAGGAGTGCGTAAGTAACCTTTGTCGTCCATTTCGTCCATTGGTACGTAGAGCATCAACCTCCTACCTGTCGTATCAATAACCGCGTATTCCGCACTCGAAGAGACGATCCTATAGGATCTATCCGACCTTTCGTAGAAGGAGTCGAGTTCGGCTCGGGCGGCCGATAGACGGAATTGCGATAAGTCGAATATCTCGGACAGCCTGAGCGAGCGGCGATTTGCGTACAGGGAATCGAGGCGGGCCTGAGTAGCAGCCGACAGACCAAGCTTCGACAAATTGATCATTTGCGACAGCCGGGGCTGCCGTCCGCTCCCCGAGGTACTCGAGTCGAGTTGGGCCTGAACAGTTGCCGACCTATCGAATGTTTTGGACAGGATAGGGGTTTTAGGCTCTTTGTCGAAATTCCAGTCTAGGGAGCGACTGTCCATGCTCATAGACTCTTCATTGGCCAAGGGAACATCTTGTAGATCGTAGTAATCTAGGGATATGTCTCTATTGTGGGGATCGGCTATCTCATAGTCGATAGTGCTTGGAAAAAGCACGTTTTGTGTGTGTCCCTCGGCGTACCACTCGACTCCATCCCGCCGCCCCTGTCCAGCTTGGCGGATGATGTCCTCTTCAAGAGGGAAGGCGAAATAC
>JAPOYQ010000843.1 GCA_026706505.1 Gemmatimonadota bacterium | reverse complement strand
TTGTTATACATGATGAGCGGCCGCCTGAAAATGCCCGACATCCTGCGCGGCTGCATTGTCTTCCGCGGCGCTGCCGCCACCTATCACTTGTGCAATTACTATCCGATCTTTACGCATCTACCCGGCTTCAAGGTCGCGGTGCCGTCCAATCCGTACGACGCCAAGGGCCTGCTCAAGACGGCCCTGCGCGGCGACGATCCAGTGCTCTTTTTAGAACACAAATCCTTGCTCAACACCCGCGGCGAAGTGCCGGAAGAAGAGTACGCTATCCCCTTTGGCCAAGCGGCCGTACGACGCCGAGGCGAGCACCTGACCGTCGTGGCTTTGACGACCATGGTGCCCGAGACGCTGCAAGTCGCCGAGGCCCTATCCGGCGAGGGCATCTCGATCGAAGTGATCGACCTCCGCACTACGTCCCCCCTCGACATCGACACGGTGCTCGAATCCGTACACCGGACGGGCCGCCTGCTGATCGCCGATGAGACCTTTGCCCCCTGCGGCATGGGCGCAGAAATCGCCGCCGAAGTGGTTGACCGGGCCTTCGACGACCTCGATGCGCCGGTGCGCCGCCTCAACGGCGCGCACGTGCCCACGCCGTACAGCGCGCCCTTAGAGGCCGCGATTGCGCCCAACAGGGAGGATATAGACCGGGCCATCCGCGACCTGATGGCTGAGTAGGAGCAAGCGCATGGCCGAGGCAATCGCAATGCCCCGCTTGGGGTGGACCATGGAGGAGGGCACGCTCGTCGAGTGGCTCAAAGCCGATGGCGATACAGTCGAGGTCGGCGAAATCCTCTTTACGGTGGAAAGCGACAAGGCCCTCAACGAGATCGAGACTTTTTCCAGCGGCATCCTGCGCATCCCCCCGGACGCGCCCCAACCCGGTGATACGGTGCCGGTGGGCACCCTGTTGGGCTATCTGTTGCAGCCCGGCGAGGAAATGCCGACTGCGCCACCTCCACCTCCCACCGCAGAGCCGGTTCCAACGCCTGCGCAACCCGCGACCGTAGCAAAACCAAAACTAGCCCCAACTCCTGCGCCGGCCCGCTCCGCAGGGCCGACCATCAGCCCCCGCGCTCGGCGCGTGGCCTCGGAGCTTGGGGTGGAATGGCGCGTACTTACAGGCAGTGGGCGCACGGGTCGGATCGTCGAGCGCGATGTTCGCGCGGCTGCCGCCCGCAGTGGCCAAGCGGTCCCCGCGATCCTGACGACCGAAGCAGACGCCACTGAGTTAGTGACGTTGCGCCCGCGGCTCAAGGCGGAAGATGCACCAGCACCTGCCTATCACCACCTGATTGCCAAGCTAGCGGTCTTCGCTTTGGCCGATTACCCTCAGTTGAATGCCGCGGGTACCGAGGCTGTCCACCTCAGTCTCGCCGTAGATACGGGCGATGGTTTGGCGAGTCCAGTCATTCGCGACGCGCATACCAAGAACTGGGCCGAACTCGCGGCCGAGGCCCGCTTCCTAGCGCTGCAGGCGCGGCGGCGCGCCTTGGAGCCGGAGGCCATGCAGGGCGGCACCTTTGCCATCGCCAACCTCGGCATGTACGGCATTGACGCCTTTACTCCGATCCTCCGCCTTCCCTACCGCGCTGCTTTGGGACTGGGGCGCATTGCCGAGCGCCCGGCCGTGCGCGAGGGCCGCGTGGTACCGCGGGCGTTGATATCTTTGAGCCTGACGGTTGAGAGCGGGCTGCTTGAAAACGGCGCGGCGGTCCGCTTTCTCGACCGCCTGCGGTCCTTGATTGAGCGGCCCGAATTGGGGCTACTAGATTAGGCGCATCCCTCACTCTAGCATCGTCTGCACGACCATGCCTGTGCCGTCAATCCGCACTTGTACCGCTCCGGTGTGGTCGCTACGCAGCACTCGCGCCCCGTGTGCTGAGTAGCGCGCGACGACCTCTGGGGCCGGGTGCCTGAACTTGTTGCCCTCCCCCAACGACATCACCGCTACTGCGGGCGCGACCGCTTCGATAAAAAGTGGCTGCGACGAGGTGCGCGAGCCATGGTGCGCCACCTTGAGCAAGCGCGCCTGTAGGCGCGTTCCCCAAGCGAGAATCGCCGGATCGGTCTCTTGCTCTATGTCGCCGGTAAAGAGCACTCGCACCGTTCCGTGCTGCAAGCTAAAGACCACCGAGCCATTGTTGAGGCCAAAAGGGGTGTTACCGTCTGCATCGACAAAGTCCGCAATCGGATGCAGGACGAGTCCCGCGACCCCGCCCAAGCCCACTAAGCTGTCGCCCGCTGCGACTCGGTGGTAGCGCACGCCCCGCTCGGCGATTAGTTCTTGCAAACGCCGCGCGGTCCACGAGTCATAGACTTGCCCGCTATCGAGAAAGTGGCCGACTTCCATTTGCTCCAACAGGGTTACCAGTCCGCCGATGTGGTCGTTGTGCGAATGCGAGGCTACGACGACATCGACCCGCCGGACGCCCATGTAGCGCAAGAAAGGCAACAGTACCTGTTCGCCGCAGTCGAAGTATGCACTGCGCTCGCCGCCATCGACGACCATGGTTTTGCTGTTGGGGAAGCGCACAAACGCTGCGTCGCCTTGGCCCACGTCCAAAAAGACGATCTCCAAGTCGCGGGAACGGAGCGCGTAAGTCCATACCGCGACGTTGAGCCAGACGAGCGACGCGAAAATGGCGGCTTTGCACGCCCACGCCCTATGGAGCAAAAGCGGGCCAAGTAGGCAGAAGGCGGCGGATACTGCGACGAAGAGCACCCCCGGTCGTGGCACAGCCACAGACGCAAAAGGTAGCGAGGCCCACCACGAGACTAGTTCAATCAGCCCCACGAGGACTAGGTAATTGGTGGCGTTGAACGCGGTGGCGATCCAAGGCAAAATCCACCCCGTCAACGCGGCCAGCAGACCCAAGCCCACGGTGAGCGCCAAGAGTGGCACTACCACTAAATTGGCCACCACGGCCCCCAGTGCTAGCTGCTGAAAGGAATAGGCGATCAAAGGTCCGGTGCCGAGTTGGGCTGCCAGCGAGGCGCACAGTGGGCTGACGACCCAGCGGCCGATCTGGCCATTTGTGGGGAAAAGCGAGGCGAGCGGCCCGTGCAAGGCGACGATGGCCCACGTCGCGCCAAAGGAGAGCTGGAAGCTCAGACTCCACGGACTCTCCGGCCATATCACTAAGATCGCCAGCGCCGCCAGCCCAAGGGTGTTGTAGATGTCGCCCTGCCGCCGGAGCACCCGTCCCAACAGCACCACCGATCCCATAAGTACCGCCCGCACCACTGGCACCTGCGCTCCGGTTGCGAGGGCATAGAGCGTCAGTGCGGCGATTGTAGCTGCGGAACTCGACCGGTCGGCGAGCCGCAGGAGTCGGAAGCCGAAGAAGAAAAATCCGCCTACCATCCCGACGTGGAGTCCGCTGACCACGAGCGCATGCGCCAGCCCGGTGCTGCGAAACGCGGCACGCACCTCCTCTGGAATCCGCCGCTTCTCGCCCAAGAGAACGCCCAACAACAGTCCGGCTGGCTCTCCTGAGAGGTTGCGCTCAATACTCTGGCGCACAGCGCGTCTGAGGGGCAGCACCACGACCTCGTATAGCCAGTGGCCGGGCAAGCGCTCCACGGAAACAACCTGCTCGGGTTTGCCGACGAAGAGCGTGCCGTATATGTCTTGCTGGGCCAAAAAAGCTCGGTAGTCGAAGGCACCAGGATTCCGCACTGCACGGGGCCGTTGCAGCCTCCCGCGCAGGGACACGCGGTCGCCGTAATCGGCAGGCAAGTACGCGTCTTTTACTGTGACTAGCACTTGCCCGCTCAAGTGGTAGATGGCGCTGTCGGTGACTACCTGTTCCAGCTCTATGGCAAAGTGTACTCGCTCGTCGCTGCGCTCTGGTTCTTGGACGATGCGCCCGGTGACTACGCCGCGCTGGCCAAAGACCTCGAGCGCGACTAGGTGCGGCAAAGGGGACAGAGCTGTGTCGATGTGGTAACGCATAACGCCTAACAGGACGACGACCACCCACAGCATCCAACCCGTCCAATGCGCCTTGCGGTAGAAGCCTGCGACCGTGCAGAGTAGGGCTAAACCGCTCAGGGCTGCCGATGCGGCCAAGCCTATCTCCACAGTCCGCCCTAGGAAAATACCGGTTCCGAATCCGAGGGCCGTCCACAGCGCGGGCCGCCGGAGCGTCTTTTTGCTCGCGGACATACCAAGTCCAATGGCAAAAATCGTTCCAACTCGACAGGACGTTTGCGAGTCTGTATGCTAAGGCGGAGAAAAGAAAAGGAAGTTTTGACGAAGGAAAGTTAAATGACCAATCCCACAGCTAAGCTCCGAGGAAAAGACCGCCGCTACTTGCGCGGCCTAGGCAACGCGCTGCGCCCGACCGTGTACTTGGGCAAAGAGGGCCTTTCTGCTGCCGTTATCCGCTCGCTCAACGAAGCCTACGCCAACAGCGAGTTGGTCAAGGTGCGCTGCGAGCGCAACATCCCACTCGACCGCCGCGAAGCCGGCGAGCAGCTTGCCGTCGCTACCGACTCGCACCTAGTGCAAGTCTTAGGCAACACCCTGCTCTTCTATCGACCCGACCCTGACGACCCCCAAATCGCGCTGCCCGAATAGAAGCACAGGCTTGCTTAGAGAAATATCACTTTGAAACCTAGACGCGCACTGATCACCGGCGGGGCCAGCGGCTTCGGTCTGGGCACCGCCAAGGCCCTGCTCGCCCAAGGTGCCCAGGTCGCCATCGCCGATATCGACGGCGAAAAACTGCGGGCGACAGCCGACGAATTGCACAGCGACCGCGTGTTGCCCCTAGTGCTTGATGTCACCTCGCCGACATCCGTCCAACAGACCGTAGCCGCCTGCCAAACGCACTTCGGAGGCTTGGACGCTCTCGTCAATTCTGCCGGCGTCATCCACTTTAGCCCCTTGGCAGAAACCACTGAAGCGGATTGGGACCGGGTCATCGACATTGATCTCAAGGGGGTTTTTCTCTGCTGCCAGGCCGCTGCCCTGCTTCTGCGCCAAAGCGGTCGGCGCGGCCGCATTGTCAATATCGGCTCGGACGTGTCCAAGATTGGCTTCCCGCTGATTGCCTCCTATTGCGCCGCCAAGGCCGGAGTCGTCGGCCTGAGCAAGGCGCTGGCTGGCGAACTAGCCCCCGACGGCGTCACCGTCAACTGCGTCTGTCCGGTCGGCGTCTCGACCACCGGTATGGGCCAAGACGTGCTCGCCTACAAACAACAGACCACTGGCGCAACGCGCGCAGCGATCCTCGCCGCGACAGCGGCGAACATCCCGCTCGGCCGCAACCCCACCGAGGACGATGTCGTCAACGCCATTATGTTTTTCCTCGCCGAAGAGTCGTCCTTTTTGACCGGAGTCGCGCTCGATGTAGATGGCGGTCTGCTCAGCACTTCGACCCTGCCCGGCGTTGCCGATGGCCGGTAAACCAGATATGCTAACCCCCGAAGAAGAATGGTTTTGGACCAGGGGGGCGTCGGGCACTAGTATTCTCTCCGGTTCTGAACAGTCATACCGTTGGGGAAGCGCTCCTTCGCGACTCTAAGAGACTGCCGACAACCATCCCTAAAACCGTCCCAATCCCCACTCCCATTACAAAACCTTTTACGGTCCCGCCTTCTACGAGAATAAGAACACCGAATAATAGACCTAGACCTAGACCTACCCATAGACCCACGCTGGCAAGATTGTGGGCACTCGCCGCATAGTTCCGTGTTTCAGTCCTTTCTTGGGAAGGGTCTCCTTTGTACACCGCAAAATTTATGTTGTCTATGCGCAGGGTCCGCAAGCAGATCACGGCTATTAACTGAAAATATAGACTCATCACCGTAGGCTGGAGATCGCGCAGGTCCAGACTGGCTAGGACCACTTCTAGCGCCATAAACGTCGTCGCCGCAATGCTCATAAAAACCATCTGTTGCACGACGAGTTCTATCTGCCTTTTGCGATCTTCATAAGCTTGGTACGGGTCCCGCTTTTTCCCATACATGTTCCAAGCCACTATTGCCGCAAAAAAGACATTGACCGCCGTCACTCCTACTATATTCCAATATCCGCCGAACCAGGGGAAATCGAATTGTCGGATATAGAGAATGAGCGCAATGAAGGCGAAATACACGAATAGCGCCAGACCGATCATCGTAGGTGAAATAAAATCAAACAAACGGCGGGGTTGCAGCTCGGCCTTGCGAGTGGTGCGCGAATCGGCTTTTCTCATCAGCCGATAATATTTGAAAGATCTTATTTCTAGGAGCATCATAGGAAAAAACTGGATCATAAAATACGGAAATACGAAATTGCCCATGTCCCATTCACCACTACGCGAATTGCCTATGAACACCGCCAGCAACGACAAGCCAACTAGCAGTACAGCCACGTTTAAATTCCGGTAATTGCGCTGTGCTTTCTCGTAATATTCGATCGGTTCTGGGTAGAGCCTGGGATATTGCGATGGTGGGTACGTTGCGAACACGTAACTTATCCGCTTGAGCATTTTTCTGGGAAAATAAAAAGAAATAAGAAGAATCTGGCTCAGAAATACGGCGTAAAATAAGATGTTGTCTGGCATCGCTAGCTCCTCACTGATCTCGGTTATTCATGACATTCCCGAATGCAATCCGGATTTCGGAATCCGTTACGCCGGATCCTCTTAATGTCTTGATTGTTTCGCTTAATGTGGACGTCACCCATGCGTTTAAATCGACTGCGCTATTGGCCTTGGCGTCCGGGTGGATGAACGTACCGCGATATCCTTTGGTTTCAATGACCGCATCGCGTTCCAAGAGCCGATAAGCCTTGGCTAC
>JAPOYQ010000340.1 GCA_026706505.1 Gemmatimonadota bacterium | reverse complement strand
CAAGCCGGGCACCAAAAAGGATTCGAGCGTATCGGGATTGATGTCCTCGGTGCGCACGCCCCCGATCGTCACTTCGGCGTAGTCAAAGGGCCTCGGACCGCTAACTGCAATCGGCCAATTCGTCAGGCTTTGGGCAAGTTGCCAGCGCGCGCTCTTGCCGAGCTGATCAACCCGCTGCGCCGCGTCAAACCCCAAATGATCCAAGAGCGGCCGCACCAATTTGCTGGAAAGCAGGCCAGCGAAACTCAGTTCGAGCGAGCGATGCGGATGGCGCTGCCAGCGCTCTTTGAGCAATTGGCTGATTGCTTCCGGGCTGCGGCCGGGGAAAAAATTGACCCGGAGCACGGCGCGCTTTTCCCCTAACTCGGGTACCAAGCGGGCACTGAGGTTCAATATGGTGAATCCAGAAACCCCGTATTTTGTAAACAGCAAGTCGTCTGTATCAACGGCCTCGCGCCCTCCTTTGAGTGTGACTCGCACTTCGGCTCGGACCTTAAGCCCTTGCATGCGAGCAACGTATTTTTCCGGGCTGATCAGGGGCACCAACCCGGGCTTGAGGTCGGTGAGCCGGTGCCCCATAGCCACGGCTAAGTCCATGCCCGAGCGGTCGGCTCCCAAGCGGGCGAGGCTGACGCCGCCGCTGGCCATTATTACGCGCCCACCAGTATAGCGCTGTCCCTCGGCATCGCGCAGTTCAAAGCGAGACGCGCCAGAGGCTCGGCCCATGCCCACCACTTTGGCATTGGTTTTGACGCGGATGCCCAAGCAGCGCATCCGATCCGCGAGCAAATCGATGACAGACTGCGCTTGATCCGATACCGGAAAGAGGCGCTGCCGCTTCTCTTCGCGGAACTCGATCCCCAGATCGGCAAAAAACGCCAAGGTTTCCTCTAAACGGAATTGGTCCAGCGCGCTGCGGACAAAGCGCGGATGCGTACCGTGGTAGTGCCTGAGGTCGTCCGCTGCCTTATTCGTCAGGTTGCAGCGCCCATTGCCCGAAATCAATATTTTCCGCCCCAATTTTCCACTGCCTTCGAGCAGAGTTACCCGCTCGCCCGCCTCGGCGGCGACAATGGCCGCTAGCATCCCGGCGGCCCCACCGCCGACCACTATGCAATCCCCTGATTTCAAGCCTATTTCCACATAGCTAATTATTAAAAAACAATAAGATAGAACAGCTCTGGTCCTCGGTCAAACCAAAGGCCTCCAGTTTGACATACTCTCGTTTATTATCTAAGTTTTTTAACTTTGGAAAAATCAAAAACGCGCTGAGTCAGGACATTCCATGGCAGACCTCACAGGGGCGGCGACGGCTATGGGCGAACAACAGCCCGCATCCACTAGCCAAAGCCAAACCTCGATCTTTCCCACGCTCCACGAAGAAGTCGAAACCTCGATCCGCAAAGAGGGTATCTCCTTTATCTTTGAGAGTCGCTCCGTCTCTGCCGTCGTCCAATATATCTACACGCCAATAGATGGAACCTTTGCCGATATCGAGTTAGAAGTCAACAATGGCGACCCAATCACCCCAGCCGAAGACGGCGGGATTGCCGTGGAAATGGGCGGCTCGGTTCGGCCGCCTGACAGCGAAGAAGTAGAGCGGCACTTCATCTCCTGCGAGCAAGTCGGCGATTGCGTCGAAGCCCGCTGGCAATGGAAGCGAGGGGAGGAACAAGCCAATTTTCTCTACCGGTTCCGCATCAGCGGCAAATCCCTCGTCGTAGAAATAGAGGGCGGGCATGGCAAGGGCACCGGCCTCTCGCTCGGTCGCGTCACTGGGGCCTTGCACCCGCGCCTGATCGCCATTCCCTATTTCAACTTCGGCGATAACTACCCGCACATCCTCTGCACCTCGGGCTACTTCCTGTCTAGCTTTGTGGATTGGCACTACTCGCGTGCTTCCTCTCTGTACGCCCCTCCCGAAGCAGAATCTCAGCGCCTCGTCCAACTCAACGGCGGCTGTAGCTACGCCAGCCAAGGCGACGGCAAGCGCAGCGACTTTCAGGAGCGCTGGCTCATAACCGTCTCCACCCAATACGAGGAAGTCCTTCCAGCCTTTCCCACGACCGAGACCGAGCAAAGCGAAACGTTAGCCGACTGGGTCTGGTACAACATCCCCTATATCGACGCATCCCAAGAAAGCTATGTCGAACTATACGAGAATATGCTTCAGCTCAAGCTGATGGGCGTCGATCACCTGCTGATCAACCATCCCAGCGAAACTTGGCACGATGGCGACGGCGACGCCATACTCGCGGTGGAAGGAGCCGAGGCTAAAGGAGGCGAAGACGCCCTCAGCGAGTACCTTGAGGCCCTGTCGGATCTGGGCTATAAAACCAGCCTTCAAGTCAACTATCGCCACATCGCTCCTACCAGCCCGAATTGGCAGCCTGAATTAGCAGCCCAACTCGCCGACGGAACCCCGACTCCAACCGGACCTGGGCTCTATTTGTTCAAGCCGTCCGAAGCTCTGGCGCGCGCACCCGAACATGCGCATACCATCAGCGAAAAATACCCCTGCGATGCGCTGTACGTAAGCGAACACGCTGAGGTCCCACCTTGGGAATTCAACGACTTCAGCGCCGACAAATCGGGAATTGGTGACTTGGTAGGCAGCTATTCCCTGCAACGAAGCCTCCTCCATTCCCAAGCCCAAGCCGGCTTGGCCATCGGGAGCGGTGGCAACCACTGGTTCTACGCCGGCATCCCAACCGGCTACCTCGCTCGCATGGTCGGGGCCGACCCTAGTCGCATTCCGCCGCTGGTGGACTTCGACCTGCAAAACCTCCATACCGTTGAGACCGATGCGGGTCTGGGCACCATCGACCAGTACTTTGCCGGGCACATTCCCCAAGGCGAGAAACACAGCCGCAGTGCCTATCTCGATCGCTATCTCGCCGCTACCGCGGCCTTTGGCCACGCCTGTCTGGTCCCCGATCAGCTAGAGTGGGGTATCGCATCTACGATTAAATCCTATTACATGCTACGCGAACTGCAAAAGCACTATCTCCGCGTCCCTGTTCGCTCCATCGCCTATTGCCATAACGACCAGTTTCTAGAGACCAATGATGCCCTGCTTTCTGGCGCGTTTGCCCAAGGACAGGTGCGGGTAATATACGTCAATGGCCTTGAAGTCTATGCCAACCTCGGCTGGGAGCAGCCTTGGACTGTCCATCGGAGCGATGTAGCCTACCACCTTCCTCCAGGCTCCTTTTGCGCCTGGAAAGACTCATCGTTGCTGGTCTATTCGGCCGACGCTGGCTTGGGGCGCATAGACTACGCCTCTTGCGAGGACTATTTGTTCGTCGATACTCGAGGGCAACGGGGGCAATTTGGCCCCATAGAGTTCGACGGTACCGTGGCCATTAAAGAGCGCAAATGGGAAATTGACGTAGTGCCCTTTGGGTGCCAAGCCGATATAGTAATCGATGTAGGCCAGTACTGGCCAGACCGCAAACTGCCTCCTTTGCGCCTTTTGGCCTTTAAGTCCGAGGACGAGGAGCCCGACATTCACCGGGCCGACATGGAAGGGGACCGCGTCCGCTTCAAACCGCTGGAGGATGTGGTCACCTATCGCATCGCCCTGCCCGAGTGGATGGTCGAACCTGGTCGCTAGCGCTTTGTCCGATCCGTCCGCCCCCTTTCTCCAAGCCTGTCGGGGCCAAGTGCCAGCGACTCCTCCCATCTGGATCATGCGCCAAGCTGGCCGCATTCTCAAACCTTACAGGGACCTACGTCAGCGGCACGGCTCACTGCTCACACTTTTCAAAACTCCCGAGCTCGCCGCTGAAATTACCCTCATGCCGGTCGATCTGCTCGGAGTCGATGCGGCCATTCTCTTTACCGACCTGGTGACTCCCTTAGAGGCGCTCGGCTGCGAACTGACCTACGCACCCGGCCCAATTTTCGCCTGCCCTATCCGCTCCGCCGCCGACATCGACGGCCTCCACAACCCCGTCCCCGAGGACGACCTCGCCTACGTTTTAGAAGCTGTGCGGCTAGCGCGCAACGCCCTGCCGCCAGCCGTTCCGCTCATCGGATATGCCGGCGGGCCTTTTACCTTGGCCACTTGGCTAGTGGAAGGGAGCCATGCCAAGGACTTCCCCGCTTTTCGCCGCATGATCCATAGCGATCCCGTTCTCGCCCATAGGCTACTCGACCTGCTCAGCGATCTCGCCGGCCGCTTCTTGCGCGCCCAGATCGAGGCCGGTGCCCAAGCCGTCCAGATCTTCGACACGTCCATCGGTTTGTTATCGCCAACGCAATTCAACGAATTTGCCCTACCCTATCTCCAGCGGGTCTGCCGCAGCCTCGCGCCGCTGAATGTTCCGGTCATTTACTTCCCGCTTGCTGGGGCGCAAAACCTGTCCTGCTTTGGCCGCGTCAGTGCCCATGTCCTGAGCCTCGATTGGCGAATCGACTTAGATACAGCTTATGGATTGTTCGGGGATACCATGCCTTTACAGGGCAATCTAGATCCCTGTGCCCTCTATGGCTCGGAAGCGAGCATTGCCGCTGCGGCCCAGCGCATTCTGGAGCAGGGCCGAGGTCGCCCCCACATTTTCAACTTGGGGCACGGCGTCTATCCAGACACGCCCTATGAAAAGGTCAAATCGTTAGTGGATGTGGTCCACCAATTCGCGCAAACTTGAAAGGGTAAAGCGAATGGAAAGCATGGAAGGCAAAGAAAAAGGCGTGACGCGACAGCACACCTTTTTCTGTATCAACAAAGAGCGGCATACGGCTTCGTCCAAGGTCATCGACGCCCAGCGCAAGGAGATTAACGTTTTCGGTCAGCGGGTGCGCGGCTGGATCGTGATCACCGAAGAGCCGGTCATCGACAAGGACATCTCCCTCGACGAGTCAACGCAAGGCGCAATGCCCCTCCGCGACCCGGAATGAGGGCACTAGCGCTTAGCGTCCCCAGGAGAATTGGTTTTCCAACCAAGTGCCGATTTCTCGCGGCGGATCGTTCCACTTCTCACCTGGGCCGAGGAATTGCCCGCGGACATCTTCGCCGACGTCAAAGCCCGACCATAAGTCCGGGAACTCATCGCGAACCAATGCCTCTACTTGGTCGCTTATGCCCTGCGCGTGGTAGGAAATCACCTCTTCGGCTTCGCTCTTACCTAGGTCTTCGGTCAGATGCTCGGCCATCCCACTACTGGCGATAAAGGTAAATTCAATCGCCGAGTCTTCGGTCAGCTTTAGGTCGATGCGGTAGGCCGGATAGCTCAGTTTTAACCCCAATACGGACAGTTGTACCTGTAACCACTCGGCTTCGGTGATCTCGCGCGTGCTATTCAGAGTGGCCCAGTCTAATTCAGCCCTAACTCCTAGAGGACTTAACAGGACTAACGCGAGGAGTAAACATATCGCCGTGCGGCTCAATGGCATATCACAACCGCCTTTCAAAAAAACTGGAGTGAGCTCAGCGGCCAACTCCCTCAAGCTGCGGAGGAAAAATTCTCTTCGATAAAACGGACGATGTACCTAAACGAGACCAAGCCAACCGGGCGGTCGTCATCGTCCAACAGCGGCACGTGGCGGAAACCGTGGATGCTCATCAAATGCAGAGCGTGCTGCACGGCCGCATCGGCCTTGAGCGCGGTGGGTTTCGGCGTCATCAGGCTCTCGACTGCGATCTGTTCCAAATCGCTGATTAAACCCGCCACCCGATAGAGGAGGTCGCGCTCAGTAAATATGCCAATTAGCTGCCCACCCTCATTGGTCACCAACACGCAGCCGACGTGCCGCTCCTTGAGCAGTGAGATGACCTCGGCTAACGACGTAGTCGGCGACACGCAGACCATTTCCTGCGGATCGAGCGCGGAAAGCGGCTCGGTGAAAATTCCCCTGAACTCCTCGCTGCTCCAGTCTTGGTACGCTTCGCTCAGGCTCTGGCCGCACTCCTCGCAGAGGTCCACTCCAGAGATATTGTCGTGGGAACACGAAGGGCAAATCAATGGCTCTTCTCCTATTCGACGACCCAAGTATCGCCCGCGCTAAACAGCGCCGCGAGGTCACCTTCGCCCCGCTGTTGGGTCGTCGCGTCGATTTGGTCGAACAGCAACTCGGTGTAGCTTGGCCTGTCAAGAGCGCGCAACACGCCAAAGGGCAGCGGCATTGACGGGTATTCCATCCGACTGAGCATATAGGCGTAGCTGGCGTTTTCACGCCCTTCGCGATGCACGACCAACTCGTCTGGGGCCACATCACTGAGTGCAACGACCTCGGGCTCGGTGCCGTTCATGCGAATGCCTCGGTCCCGATCCTTCCCAAAGATGAGGGGCTCCCCATCTTCTAAGAATACGATATTGTCGTCGCGCACGTCCGAATCCGTAGTGTGCTCCCAAGCCGTGGGATTGAGCACGACGCAGTTTTGGTAGATCTCGACAAAAGCGGCACCCTTGTGTTCGGCCGCTCGCTTGAGTACGTAGCTCAGGTGCTTGGTATTGGTGTCCTGCGAGCGAGCGACAAAGGTTGCTTCGGCACTCAGCGCCACGGATATGGGATTGAGCGGATAGTCAATCGACCCCATGGGGGTGGATGTGGTGCGGTGCCCTATCAGCGAGGTCGGCGAGTACTGGCCCTTGGTAAGCCCGTAGATGCGGTTGTTGAACAGAATAATTTTCAGATCGACATTGCGCCGGAGGCTGTGCAAGAGGTGATTGCCACCAATCGAAAGCCCATCGCCATCGCCGGTGATGACCCAGACGCTCAAATCCGGGTTGGCCGTCTTGATTCCCGTGGCGATCGTGGGCGCGCGCCCGTGGATCGAGTGAATGCCGTACGTATTCATGT
>JAPOYQ010000098.1 GCA_026706505.1 Gemmatimonadota bacterium | reverse complement strand
CTCATCACTAGCCCTAAAGTAATCTACCAGAAAAGACTCGGGCGATTCCCCGCTGGCGATCAAAGCCCAGACAGTGGAACCGGGCATCTTGCGCCAACCTAAACGGTGGTAAATGCGGGCCGCGGTCGGGTTGACCGTACCCAAGAACAGAGCCTGTCCCCCCGCGGCCAAAAAGTCGTCGCGCGCCGCCCGGCACAAGCGGCTGGCAATGCCCTCGCCGCGACATTGCGGCGCGGTAGCCACCTCACCCAAACCACTCAGTTCTGGATTGCCCGCCGCCGTGGTTAAATGGCTGCTGCCGACCGTGCGTCCCCCCTGCTCCAAGAGATAGAACGTATTGCGATTAAAGGAGCGTTCGTCGCCAGCGTACACAGAGCGCTCGGCTTGGTAACCGTCCCCGAAAATCCCATCCCAAAAATCGATCAACTCCTCGGTCAGGCCGGCATCCAAAGGAGGCGTCTCGACGCTTATCTGCACGGGATTACGCCGGAGCCTTCCACTTCTTCAATTGCCTCTTCCACACCCTGTCCAACTCGCGGCGCACCACCTGCACGTCCTTCCAGCGGTCGGGAAAAACCGACAGATGGTAGCCGCCGGCGATCTGCTCGGGACAGGCGAACATTTCCCGGCCCGGCCCGGCCGCTTCCAGCCAGCAGGCCATGACCTGCTCGGCAAATTCCAGCCAATCGACGAATTCGGGAATGATCTTACCCTTGTGGTCAATAGCGGGAATCCTGGCGTGGTGCCCATTGAAGCCCCTGAAGTGAAACTGCTGCGCCAACTGGATCAGATCGACGCGCTCGGCTAGGCGCTCCCAGTAGGGCGGCGACAAATGCTTAATCACCGCCGGATGGGAAAAGTCCCAAGTCATTTTCAGCGGCTTCTTCTCCGCCTTCTCGTAACCAGCGGCCAAGGCGTAGGTTTTTTCCGGCGTTTCCGTGCACGTATCGCGGTGCATCTCCACGGCCACGTCCATCTCCAAGTCTTCGGCCGCGTCCATCAAACGCCGCGCCACCTCCACGGCCCGCGGGGTGAGCGTGTCATGGTCGAGCATTTGCACGTTGACGCAGCGCGCTCCCGCCGCCTTAATCTCGCGCAACTTGGGCCTGATTTCGCGGATGCCACCCAAGTCGGTGGTACAAGCAAAGACCAAACCCGAGGCCGCGACCTCGTCTGGGGTCACCATGAAGACGCGCCCCACAAAGCCGTCGAAACCAGCGTCTTTTATTTTTTTGAGCTTTTTGGCCGCGCTCCACTCGCCCTTCTTGCCGCCGTATCCCATCAGGGAACCGAGGGAGCACATATGATAGATTTTAGGCCGCTTGATTTTCGCCATGTTCACCCTCCTTGGAGTGACTGTACTGCTGCGATAGGGGCCGCTAATATATCGCCCGGATTCACGGGGACCAAGCACAATTAATGCGCTGCGTCAACTCACATCCTGTGCAAAGGTTCTCAATCAATAGGCGGGAAAAAGGTCAGATCAGCGCCAAAGTTATCCATCGCCACCACCTCGTCGCCGCGCAGCCGGGCGCGGATGGAACGGGTCCGATGCTGCAGGACCAACTCTTCTTCGGCCAAGGCAAAGCGAATCTCGATGGGAGTGTTCAAAGGCGGTTGGGCAAAGAAGAGAAACCCGCTGTCTATGCGCGGCGGCGCAACCCCCTTTACCACTAAGTCAGACGGCGCGACCCAGCCGGGCAAGCGCACCCACAACGGCCCCGGCTGCTTAACCTCGACGCGCAGAACATCGTGGGTATAAGGGGATTCAACGCGCACGGCCTCGGTCTCGTGGTCAAAGAACAAATTGACCCGGTGCCCCGCCGGGCCACTGCGCACCATCTCCCGGTACACCTCGCACAAAGACGCCACTGCCCCGCCGACAATGTCCATGTTGAAGCCAACAGTCTCGGCTTCCACCGGCTCGTGACCGTACGGCGCTGGAAAGCCGAAGGCTCCCTGGTGTCGCCTGGCCACGTCGCGCAGGCCGTCCACCCCCTCGGGATTGTCTGGCTCGACGATAAACGAGACATCGCGCAATTGCGACGGCAGCATATGCCCCCGCACAATGCGCTCGGCGTCTTGGAAATACTCGCTCCAACCCCAGCGCCCCAAGATCAGGGCGGTCTCGACGATGTCGCCAGTATTGTTGACTTCGCCGCGGTCGGGCGCCGCATCGGGACGCGTGCTTTCGACGACCCACCCCAACGGATCGCGCATGGCCCACAGGCCGTTATCGTAAAAAGTCTTGACGCGCAGCAGCAAAGCTGCGTCGCCCGTCAGATCGGCCAATTGCGCCAACGACGACATGACGCAAGTAACCGAGTGCGTGTGGTCGCCCAGCAACTCCCGGTCGTGGCCGCCATCCGCAGTGAAAAACTCACCCGTGATCTTCTCAGCCAATTCCAAAGCCAACTCCAAAGCCGGCCCATAGCCCGTAGCCCGGTAATACTTGACCAAAGGCCCCAAGGCCCGGGCTTCCCCCGGAATGAACAGACTCTCCCACGCCTCCAGTCCCAACCCCTGTAGCACCGGTCGGTCCCAACCCTCGCCCACGCTCCAATAGCGGCGAAATGCCTCGATACTGGCCTCAGCTAGCTGTCGCGCCCGGTCCGAGTCGCGGTACTGCACCAGCGGATAGAGCGCGTGGAAACCCTCGCGAATATTGTGCGGGATGAAGTTGACCAGCGGACCGTCCAACTCGGCCCGGTTGAGCGGCATGGCGATGGGACCGCTGTACGAATAGAACGCCGCGGCCGCGTGTTTTTCAATCGCCGCTTCATCTACTTCAACGCCCGCCGCGTCCTCGGCGTTGAGCAAGGCATTGAGATGGCGGCCGGGCACGTGCGCCTCCGAATGCGCGGCGCTGAAGCGCAGTTCGGCTTGGGGACGCACGCGCGAGCCGAAAAAGGGAACATCGTTGTCGTCGGCATTGAAGACGCTCGACATGGTGCGGCAACCCAATTCAATGGCGCTGCGCACATCCGTAGTATTGACGTCTTGTAAACGTGCCATGGTCATCTCCTGTTAAAGGTGCTTTTCTCCGTACAGCTCCCCACTCGCCACCGCAGCCCTATCGACGTACCCAGGCCAGCGCGGTGGCTCCAGCAGCAGGTCTCCCTCGGGACAGAGGATCCAGTCGGAGCGGCCGATCTCGTAGCTGCGGATGTGGGCGTAGGGACCGTCGTCGTTGATGTACTGCACGACGAACAGGTCCCCGGACGGTCTCTGCACCCAGCCGGAGTAGGCACCGTCGCAGTGGATGCTGCGGTCGTGGTCTATGAAGAAATACCGGTGGCCAGCTTGGCGGGCGTAGTTGGCAGTACAGTCCGGGTCCGCGGCAATCGCCTGGGTCTCGACGTGGAGCACGAGGTTGCGCGGCGGCGTCAAGCGCTGAAAGCCGTGGACGATCGCAACCTCGCCGCTGTGCAGGATGCCGGCCCGCGGCCTACCAACGCAGCAGGTAAGAAAGGTCGGGTATGGGCCAGACCAAGTTTTGCCGCCGTCCTGCGAAATCGCCTTGTGCCCAATGGCGCGCTGCAAGTCCTCGCGCAAGTAGCAGACCAAGGTGCCGTCGTCCAGCTCGACGTAGGTCCCCTCGTTGAGCCACAACTCCGGGTTGGAGCAGACGTGGATTGCCGGACCCCAAGTCCGTCCACCATCGGCAGAGGTGAAGGCGTTGTGAAGCCAGACCACGTCGCGGTCGTCCCTCGGCCCCACGCGGTCGGCACCGATGATGATCTCACCGGCCTTGGTGCGAAATATGCACGGACAGATGTGGCTCCTGATCCCGGTGGAGGCGCGCTCGCTCCAAGTGCGCCCCGAGTCGGTCGAGCGGTAGATGAGAATCTCCGAATCGGGGTGGTGCTCCGGCTCAAGGCGGGGTAGCAGATCGCAGATGAGTAGAACCTCAGAGCCGTCGAGGGCGAGCAGGCGCGGGTTGTTCAAGCGACCCTCGGTTTCCGGATCGGTCACCTCGTCGACGACGGCCTTCTCGCTCCAAGTGCGGCCGCCATCGCTGCTGCGGTGACAGGCGATGCGGCCAAAGGGAAGGGCGGTGTGCCCGAGACTCTCCCGGTACACGCATACCCAAGTGCCGTCGCCGCACTCGACGAGATCGGGGAAAGCCTTATACACGTTGTCTTCGCGGAACAAAACGGACTTGATCATTTTTAGCCCCTTCCGTTAAAATTACCGGCCAGTGAGGGACGTTGATTGACCGTCCCCGCGCAATCCAATCTCGTTCTCCCAGCGCCGGTACATCTCGGGCCGGCGGTAGTGGCGGAAGAACATTAGCGTCTCCCTGCGACTCTCCGCTAGCGCCGACGCACTCAAGTCGGCGACAACCATCTCCTCTTCGCTGCCGCTCTGTCCCTCGGCGATGACCACACCAAGGGGATCGCAGATAAAGGTCACTCCCGAGAACGTGCGGCCAGCCCCGTTGTCGCCGACGTTATTGCAGATGGCGACGTACACGTTATTGTCGTACGCGCGGGCGGGAACATAGCGCATCCAGCGAGCCCGCTTTTCTGCGGGAGTCTCCCCCGGTGAGGCATGGGGCAGGAAGATCACTTCGGCCCCCTTTTCCGCCAACAGGGTACTCAGTTCCGGGAAGTGGGAATCGTAACAAATCTCAATGCCGTAGCGAGCCTTCCCATGGTCGAATACCGGCAGGTCATCTCCGTGACGCCAAGTGCCAATCTCAGCATCGGGAACGTGCGTTTTGCGATAGCAGCCGACGTACCCCTCGGGGCCGCAGGCCACCTGCGTATTGTAGACGATGCCGCTGACGTCCCGTTCAAGAATACCGGCGAGCAGAGTGATCTGACAGTTTCGCGCGATCTCTTCGAGCCTGCGGAGCGATTCCCCTTCGAGCGGCTCAGGCTCCGGCGTCGAGGTGTCGCCGGCATTGTACCCGCACACGCATAGCTCGGGAAAGCAGACGATGTCCACATCTTGCGCCGCTGCTGCCTCGGCAAAGCGCTCAATAGTGGTTAGATTGCGATCTTGTTCCGCGACGCGGCAGTTCATCTGCACCGCGGCGATGCGTAGGTCTTGCATCGGATCGGTTCCTCCTCTTCTATTATTCATTCATCGGATTGGATCATCTTCATGCGCCGACTCAACCTCCACCAATTTAAGACAGTTCTCGCGTTTGCCCTACGACTGGCGATGTGTGCTGGCGTCGCCGCGTCGGCACAGAAAGAAGGCGAGGACAGCACCATATCTTGGGACCTGACGCTGAAGACGATCCGCGCCAAGTTTCCGACAGTCGCCCATATATCGACCGATACACTACAATCCTGGCTCGACAAATCTCCACAACGGGAAAACCTCCTGCTGTTCGACGTGCGAGAACCCGAGGAATACGCCGTCAGCCATCTGCAGGGTGCCCGGCCAGTCCCTTCGAAGGACGAAGCCCTGAAAGCGCTCCAAGGAGTACCAGCGGCCCAGCGTATCGTTCTGTACTGTTCCGTGGGGCACCGCTCGTCGGAACTTGCCCAGTTTCTAATGAAAAAGGGATATACGGAAATCTACAATCTGGAAGGCTCGATCTTCGCTTGGGCAAACGAGGGACGACCAGTTTACCGGGAAAAAGAGCGGGTACAGGTCGTCCATCCCTATGACAGAAACTGGGGCAGATTGTTGAAGAAATCGCTGCGCAAACAGTAGCAGGCCATGTCCATTACGCCGCACGCGACTCCACGATGAGTTCCCGGCCGAGCGCACGCAGAGCCTTGTGAATCCGGTTAGCGGCTGTGTGGTGACGCGGGTCGAGCATGCGACGTACGACTTTCTCGTTGACTCCGAGACGGCGAGCCAAAGCAAGGCGCGACAGCCCACTAGCGCGGAACGCCAGCACGAACGCAGCCTTCGCAGCCATGTCCGGGGGCACGGCAATGAGCTGCTCACCGGCACGTCGCCGACTCGGCACCGGGATTGGCTCGCCATCGTCAATGCGACCAGCGATGGCTTCCTCAAGCGCGTCGCGAGCTTCCATGAGGGCCTCGGCCTCGTCTGTGCCGGACGTGAGACATTCGGGAAGATCTCGGAACGAGACGATGATCTCGCCCGATAGTTCGGGCTGAAGCCGTGCGGGATAGCGAAACTGCATGACGATCTCCTTTTTCCTACCTTATCGAAAGTCGCTGCGGTTGAGGCCGAGTTGACGGATCATAGCGGATAAAAGGCCGGGAGCAAGCTCCTTGCGGCGATTTTTTACGACGGTCTTACGCGTACCGTAATACAGCGTGACGTGACTTCCCTTACCGCGCTTGGTATCGAGGCGAACGAAAACCCCTCGTTCCGCGCCCAGCTCAAAAACCCGATCTACGAATTCTCTGCCTTTCACGTTCTACAGAATAGGACATAAGTGTCCGAATAGCAAGTGGATGGGATAAGTCGAACAAGACTCGTTAAGTTGTAGATCAGTCCCACGTTAGCTATAATACGCCCGCCGACGCTCCAACTACCAACAACCCCAGAGGCCACCATGCCCGACACCCCCATCTCCATCGGCTCCGACCGCCAACTACTACTCGACCGCCGCCTCATAGACGAGCTACAAGACGCCCGCCAAGTCCTCCACCAGCCCGCGCGCCGCAACGCCGCAGTGCGCATCGACCATCCCTATGAAGAAGGCGGCCTCGCCTACGCCGTGCTCTTCAAAGACGGCGACCGCTTCCGCGCCTGGTACCGCTGCATCCCCCACGCCGACAACAACAAAACCGACCGCGCCTGCACCGCCTATGTCGAAAGCAGCGACGGCATCACTTGGCACAAACCAGAGTTGGGCCTCATCGACTTCCA
>JAPOYQ010000252.1:3385-6824 GCA_026706505.1 Gemmatimonadota bacterium | reverse complement strand
CCTCCCTCAACACGCACATCCCAGCCCTTGAGAGCCGAGGCGTTACCGTTCATTATGATCGCGGCAGTGCCAAGGTGATCGCAGGAGACGCCAAGTCGTCAATGCAGGGCCGTATGAATTCGCCCCGGTCCGAACGGCTCAACCGAAAATCCGCACGGTAAACCGCCAACCACCATCACACCGGCTCGCCTTCGTCGCCAACCGCACGAAGGCGAGCCGCTCCGTTATAATCTCAGCTTCTTAACGGATGGTACGTAGCTCCGGTGGTGCTAAGCTCGACTTTATCCATTCATGTAGCATAGCAAACGATATCGCTAAGGCGTTGTAGGATTCCCGCTAAGTCCTCGAAAATGCCACAGCCCAAGTCGAGAGTTAGCGATGCGGTCTGTGTTCGAGCGGGTATGGCGAGTGCAGCGTCAACATGAATTACCCTTTACAAATGCTGGGCTATCCGCTGTGCCAAGTCCCCTCGCGTTATGGGATCGCGACCCGCAAGATCCGGCAACAGACCCGCAGACCGCAGATGCTCATCGGGTGCATCAACCAAGGCGTCTGGATCAAAGCGCAAATGGTCGGCGCAGCCCGGCCATATCCCCTCCACGGCCAGCATCTGCACAGCCGCAAAGGCCGGATTCCCAAGCGGTACATCCTCATACCAATACAGCGGCACGCCAGCCGCCAGCAAGGTCTGCTGGTACTGGCGGCGCAGGGCCGCGCTGCTGCACACATCCGCTGGGGTCCGTTGCTGGCCCAAGCAAAAAGCGGCCAAGGCACCAGCGGCCTCGCCGATATTCCACTCCACGGGATGCAGGCGGTAGCAGCCATTGGTAATGTGAGTGGTGCCGATGTTCTTACAGGCCGCCAGCAAGTTGTCCAAGTGCCGCGACACGAGCGCACCCAACGGGATCTGGAAGGGCTTGGTGGGCGCGGTGTACACCACGTCAGTGGCTTGGCCGTGGATGTCGATGGCGTACCAACCCACGCCGACGCTGTCGCTAAAAGGAGCGGCGCGAGCATGGGGCTGATGCGGAGCGGCGACCTCTTGCTCGACAATGGTCTTGCGCGCTTCGATGCGCCGAGACTCGCGGATGTAGGGGTGCTGAGAAAAGCCGTCAGCAGTCCCCATGATGTCGGGGCGCAGTCGCAGTTCGGGATAACCGCGACCGCCGTCGTCGCGCGGCACCTCAGTTTGTAGCCAGTACAACAATCCCAAGCTCAGTTCCTTGGCCGCGGCTATCTGCTGCGCTTGCTCGGCGGGCGGCACGTCGATGAGGGTGCCGCCGGTGTAGTCATTGCCCTGCCAGTTGATCAACGCCACGTCTCCGGGCACCTGTCCCTCGGCGAATTGATCGGCGCACAACAGGCGTCGGTAGGCCCAAAAGGAGCCGGGCAAGTCGCCAGCGGTCTCGAAGAATCGGTACGTGCGCAGGCCGCGGGCGTACTGCAAGGTCAAGGTGTAGGGCTGCTCGTCGCGGTGGCGCTCGTAGTTCAGTGGACGAGGAATGGTGTGATCTTGACCGGGGCAGAAATCGACCGCAAACGGGCAGGTAAAAGACTGGGTCAGATGCGGGGCTGGGTCTTCAGCGCGGGCGTGCGGCTCGCCGGTCTGGTCACGACTCTCAGCGCCGGAGACGTAGGGGACGGGCAACAGAGGCAGTAGGTCGCCCAGCTCAGTGGCATCGAGCACGTACGCCGGGGCAAAGCGCAAGATGTGCGTGCCGCCGTCTTGGACGACATCTACGGTGCGGATGGACTGGCCTTGGACATAGGCGGCAGACGCGCGGGCGCGGTAAAACAGCATCAGGCGACCGGCCTCAACTTGCGGTACAACCAAAGACAGCAGGGACGTTAGACCGGCTCGCGGCTCAAAGCATAGCGCAGAGACCCAACCGGCCCCGGGGTTGAAGTGCGGATCGTCTGGGTTTTTCAGTTTGTACTTGCGGCGATAGTACGCGCGGATGCCAGCGCGGAACTCGCCGTACAGGGCCGTGCCGCCAAAGTGCTCTATGAGCGGATGTTCGTCTAAGGCGGAGACGCCTTGGCTGGTAGCTTGGCCACCGATCCACGGGTTTTCTTCGGTCAGGCAGACTCGATAGCCCAAGCGAGCGGCGCGCACGGCCGCGGCCACGCCGCCCAAGCCGCCGCCCAAGACCAAGATGTCGCATTCAATAGTGCGGGTTTCCACGTCACCTGAGTCCGGCTTGCTCCCACACGCGACCCAGCGCGGCAGCCGTAGCAGCCACCGCCTCTTCCCGCTCCATGGCGCGCACGCGCTCGCTGAACGGCTCGACCATGACCGGCCCGTCGTAGCCCATGTGCTGCAAGGCGCTGAGAAACGTCGCGATGTCGATTACGCCAGTCGCCCCAGGCAAGTCGCGCACATTGTCGAGTTGATCGTCAATTTCTACGCCGGCCGGTGCGTCGTTGACGTGTACATCCACCACTTGCTGGGGGCGCAAGCGGCGCACATCCTCAGCAGTCTCGTGGGCCGTGTACCAATGCCAGCTATCGAGCAGAAAGCCTGCGTTTTCGCCTACGGCTTGGCACAGTTCCTCCATTTGCGCCATGGTGTGGACAAACTCGTACCGCTTGCTCGACCACAGCGTTTTCGGCGCGACGTATTCCAAACCCAACCGCACCCCTTCATCGTCGAGCACTGCTGCGGCCGGCCGCAGCCGCTCGACGTGAAAGGCAAAATTCTCTTGATACGTCAGCTCGTCCGAGGTCGGCATAAGCCAAGTCGCCGTCCGCCGCACCCCCAACGCCGCCGCTACCTTTGCCAATTCCGGCAACTGCGCCAAGCTCGCTTGATATGCGGCCTCCTCCCCGCGAAAATCAACGGGAAATCCCCACGCCGACAGACGCACGCCCTTGCGCTCGGCCAACGCGAGGGCCTCTTCCGCGCCCATAGCCGCGACTTCGCCAATGTTAAAGTGATACCCGGCGAACCCGTGCCGCGCAGCCAAATCGAGACCGTCTGCGAGGTTTTCTACGCTTGCGCCAATAGCCCCCGGTGATAACGAGCGAAACATAACTTCTCCTTATTTTTGATTGATTGTTGGCGAGTGATTTTTGCTCTGCATTTTACAAACCCTCCCATGAGTGCCAGCCCCGTAAGGATGTCCCCTTTTGAGTGCCCTACTTTAGGCGTAAGCCCTCATCCTTGCTCGCCATCGTGCGATCAGCAAAGTAGCGAGTCGGTACCATTGCACGAGGTGGACAGCGAGGCGATATCGTGGTCACCATATCTCTCTATAACCGAGGATAATGCGCCTTGGGTGTAACAAGTCGGAGATAAGAGTCTCAATATTAGAGCCATCCAAATTGGCACGCCGAATGCGACCCATGCTCGAGGTGAAATCTGTGCTCATGGCCGTCCAGTACATCTTGCCCCCACCCACGTCCAATACAACGCTGTACGGGTGGGACAAGTCGGAGA
>JAPOYQ010000252.1:0-3354 GCA_026706505.1 Gemmatimonadota bacterium | reverse complement strand
CCATCCAAGTTGGCACGCCGGATACTGCCCGTGCCCGGAGAATCTGCGTCCCAGTCCGTCCAGTACATCTTGCCTCCACCCACGTCCAATACAACACTGACCGGGTGAGACAAGTCGGAGACGAGGGTTTCGAGATCGGAGCCATCCAAAGTGGCACGCCGGATGCTACCCGTGCCCGAAAACCAATCTGCGCCCAACTCCGTCCAGTACATCTTATCCCCACTCACGTCCAAGGCAATGCTGTACGGGTGAAACAGGTCGGAGATAAGAGTTTCGATATTGGAGCCATCCAAGTTGGCACGCCGGATGCTACCCGTGTCCGTGATCGATGAGCTCGAATACGTCCAATACATCTTGTCTCCACTCACGTCCAAGGCAATGCTGTACGAGTAGGAGGACAAGTCGGAGATAAGAGTTTCGAGATCGGAGTCATCCAAGTTGGCACGCCGGATGCTACCCGTGCCCGGAGCATTTACACCCAAGTTCGTCCAGTACAGATCGCCATAAGGTATATCCTCATCCAAAGCAATGCCCCATGGAGTATCCAAGTCGGAGACGAGGGTTTCGAGATCGGAGCCATCCAAGTTGGCACACTGGATGCTACCCGTACCCAAAGAATCTGCGCCCCAACGATCCCAGCCCCCCTCCGTCCAGTACATCTTGTACAAGAGGCCAGGAATCACAGCGTCTGCGAATCCGATATAAGAGTCTATGGCAGCTTGGCCAATCCCCGGCGGCAACGCGGGATCTGACGGATCGATAATATATCGGACAAGGAGCAAGGCATCCGCTACATCGACCCTGCCATCGTCGTTTACATCGCCGAGGTAAATATCGCCGTTGTTGGGCAGAATGACAGACGGATTCCTGCTGTACAGCGCTATATACAGCACATCAGAGACATCGACTTGGCCATCGTTGTTCACATCGCCTAAAATCCTGTCCGCAGCAATCTTCATCCGCGGACTGCCGCCGTACTCTTCAATCACAATGTCCGCCACATCAACCCCCACCCGAAAAGCCGGATCCACATACGCGACCAACCCCTCGCCCGAAACGGTCAGCCCATAGACCGAGCCATCCGTTTCCACCGCACCCTCCACCACCCACACCGACCCCTGAGCCATCGCACCCACCGCCGGAATCCCCGCCTGCCCATCCACCAACACCATCCTCCGACTCTCCGTCATTCCACCGCTACTCAGCCGATAGATATACACCCCCGCCCCCACAGTTCGCCCCGCCACATCCGTAGCGTCCCATTGCGCCGTGTACGCCCCCGCCGACTGTTCCGCATCTACTAACGTGGCCAGACGCTGTCCCAGCAGGTTGAACACCTCCAAGCGCACGTGGCCTGCGGCCGACAGTTGATAGGGAATGATGGTAGAAGGATTGAACGGGTTGGGGTAATTCTGTCCTAGCGCAAAATCGGTCGGCAGGATCGAGCCCCTTGCCGTAGAGAACGCTCGTAGCGGTAGTGCAAAATGCCCGCTCTCGTCCGTGTTCGTACCGACGAACCGGCGCAAATCGGTCAAATCAAATAGCCGCACCTGCACTCCGACAGCCGGCTGCCCAGACGACAGCCGCACGTGGCCCTCAAGCAACGGCTCCGCGCCGACGTGAACACTCAGTAACAGCCCGATGAGACTGCCGATAAACAACCTCATAAAGTCAATCCTTTATAGTTTTGGGTTAAGACACCCACAAATTATAAGAGACCTCTTACAGAGCGAATAGCATTTATGAGACAGCTTCTAGCCAATTGGATTGCTCAATCGGCCTACGGCGCATACAGCAACACAGTCACATTGTCTTGATAGGGATGTCCGGCCCCTTCCACAGCTTGAATAAGAGCCGCGGCGCTATCCCCCAATGGCGCATCTCGCGTTTTCTTGAGGATATCCGCGATCTCTTGCTCGTCTAAGGTCAGCAAACCATCGCTCGCCAATACCACCCGGTCGCCTTGCTCCAACAGCCGCGACGACACATCGATCAAGGGCATCTCATCGCCCATGACCACCGAGCGCAGCGTATGCTGACTTGGGTGCCGCGCCGCTTGCTCTGCAGTCATGCGTCCCGCCGCCACGAGTTCGGCTAGCACTGGTGCCATAGAATGATCGGCATTCAACCGCTCCAATTGCCCTTCGCGGAACAACCACAACGGGGAATCGCCCACGCTAATCCAGTGCAGCCCTTCGCTTGCAACAACAGCCGCGACCAAGGTCGAACCCATGCTGTCGAGTGCGGGATTTTCAGCGACGGCCGCGGCGATAGCAGCGTTGGCTGTTTCAAGACAGTCTCGGAGACGATCAACGATGGGACCGGAAGAACGCGGATACGCCTCGACAAACGTCTTGCACAAAAGATCACTGGCAATCGCGCCACCCACATGGCCGCCCATGCCATCGGCGACTAACAACACAGCGTGTTCGCCGCGATCTAGCCCGAGATCGCGCTCATCTAACAGGCCGAAACTATCCTCTTGATAGTCCCGTTTCCCAGTAATCTGCAGCGCGGCAAAGCGCCCATCGAATGCGTCCATTCTCCACCCTCACGTCACACCGCCACATTGTTCCGCGGCCGCCCCTCCAAAAACGCAATCACATTGTCCACCGCGCCCTCGTTCAGCAAATCCACCCCCTCGGGCGTCTGATCCGCCGCATGCGGCGTCAGCACCACCTGATCGCAATCGAGGATGGGATCGTCGCTCGGCAGCGGCTCCTCGGGAAACACGTCCAGTCCAGCCCCACCCAAATGCCCAGACAACAGAGCATCGCGCAAGGCGTTCATATCCAGCACATCGCCGCGCGCCCCGTTCAACACCAGTGCTCCCTCCTTCATCAGCCCAAACTCGCGCGCCCCGAGAAAGTGCCGGGTATCCTCGGTCAACTTCACGTGCAGACTGACCACATCCGCGGTCTGCAACAACTCGTCGAGTTCCACAAAGCGCACCCCGTATTCAGCCGCGCGCTCAGGCGACGGATTGAAAGTCCACGCGATAACCTCCATGCCGATGGCCCTCCCCAACCGCGCCATCTCCGCGCCAATCGGCCCCGTGCCCACCACGCCTAACACCTTGCCTTGCAGCATGGTGTTCATCTCGCGCGTCCAGCGGCCAGCCTTCAGCTCGGCGGTCTGGAAATAGGCGCGCTTGGACAGGGCGAACATCAGCCCAAACAGGTGCTCGGCCACCACGGGCGCAGTGCGGCCGGGCTGGTTCGACACCACGATCCCGAGTTCCTTGGCAATCGCCAAGTCGATCATATCCGTGCCGATGGAGCAGGTGGCGATCATCTTGAGCTCTGGCAAGCGGCGCATTTCCTCGCGCCACGTGACGACTCCGCGCGTGTTGAT
>JAPOYQ010000695.1 GCA_026706505.1 Gemmatimonadota bacterium | reverse complement strand
CTCGGCGTCTGTAGCCTGTTGCCGCGCCGCAAACACGACCGGCGCGATCGCCTGCACCACAAAGCCTGTGTCCGGGGCCGAGTCAAAGTTGGTGGTCAGTAAGTCGAAACAACCCGACGGATTTCGATGCCGGCGGGCAAACTCAGCGGCGAGGAGGATCCGCTGCAAAAGCTCTTTGTTTCGGTAATGGCGCGACTCAGGTAGGAGATAGGCGTAGCCAAGCGACGCGACCGAGCTGATGCTTTGCGAACCCACCAGCCGGTCGCCGTCCATAAAGCCGCCGCAATGGGGGCTTTCCGCGTCCAGCACTTGGCGCGTCAGCACGCCCTCAACCTGCTGGTCTAGCTCGCCGACGAGCGGCGCGTACGCTATCACCGCCGCTTCTGCTCCACCGACCGATACGCCGCCTCGGTAAATTTGGCTACTGCCACGGCAAAATCCGGCTGCTCATAGCCCTTGCCGCCATTGCGAATCCAGCGCAAAAAGGCCGCGTCCGGCGTGTCTTCCCGCACCCGCTTGGGCACTTCCAACGGCTCCCCATTCAGCAACACTTCCCGCACCTCCCACTGGTGTAAATGAAAGACCAAGGTTCCCTTGTCGCCGTGGATGGACAGCCGCTCGTCGTGCCGGCTCGCGCTGCCGATAAAACTCAGCGACCCCAGCGCACCGCCGCGAAACCGCGCATTGACCACGGCATCCATATCCACCCGCTTGCCCCGCTTGTCCATGAAGGCCGAAACCTTTACCGGCGTCAAGCCAGTAATCCACAGCACCGCGGCTACCAAGTGACTGCCGGTGTCCATGAACATCCCGCCTCCTGCCAACTCGGGCACCGTCCGCCATCCCCTGCCACCCCAATTTTGCGTCACATAGGCAACGACTCCCTTGAGCTCGCCGAGCTCCCCCTTCTGCACCAGCTCCCGCGCATACGCATACGCCGGGTAAAAATTTCGCTGATAGCTGACGACCAACACGCGCTCTCGCTCAGCGGCCAGATCAATTAGGGCGTGGGCGTGGCGCGCCTGCGTCGTTAGAGGTTTCTCGACCAAAACGTGCAGATCCCGCTCTAGCGCATAGCGCGCCTGCGCGTAGTGAGTCGAATGCGGTGAAGAGATCAACACCCCATCGAGCGCATCTGCGCCAAGCATCTGCCGGTAGTCGGCGTAATATGCGGCCTCAGTTCCCCACGCTTCCAGCAATCGCCGTGCCGATGCCTCCTCGGGATCGGCGACCGCCACCAGCTCTACGCGGCCATCGGCTTTTAGCCGGGGAATATGCGCACCGCGCATGTTGCCGCCACAGCCGATTAGACCGACGCGAATCTTCCTTTTTGCCATTGCGTTTCTTTCAGTCTACTAGGTTAAAAAGTGGCGCTACCCCGCCGAACATCCCCGGAAAGCGGAACACGGCTTCGTCTTGATCGCGGATGCGGTCGAGGACTGCCTCGTCGAGCAAGGCGCGCTGGCGGTCGAAAAGGGCTTGCTCCTCTGCGACCGCGTACGAACCCTCGCACCGCGCCTGATCTTGCGCAGCGGCAATTTCAGGATCGCCAGCCAGTTTTTCTGCCATAGTTCCCAAGAAGCGTTCCAGCAGCGGCCGATGTCCACCGTCGGCCGCCGCGTCAAAGGCAGCGTGGCACTTCACTAAGCGCTCGCGCCAATCGTCGGGCACCTCGCCATCGAGGGTGAAGGGCGCGGCGTGACCCAACAGCGGCGTGCGGTCTTCGGTCTGGAAAGCCACCAGTATGCAATGGTTTTCTAAGGGCCGAGCGCGGAACCGGACGACACTCCCCGGCTCAATATCGGCGATCTCTCCGGCGGCGAGCGGTTGCGTTTCTACCCCATCCATGGAGAGCACGTCCAGATACGCCTCAGCACAGAAGTCGGCGATGATATGCTCGCGGGGTCGCCCTTGTATCCCGCAACGCCCAAAAGGAAGCGAATACACCCAATCGCCATCAGTCTCGCCATGGCCCTCCCCGCGCAACTGGCGCAAGGCGCGGCAAAGGCGCTCGGCCTCGCTGGCTGCATCCGTAGGCTTCGGCACGACCGCCCCCGCTGCATCCACCTCCACCCGATAAGGCACTCCGTACCCAAACAGCCGAGCCCTCAACGGATCACCCATCTCGTCCATCCTCTACGAGCAGTTCCTCGGCGCACTCGGCCACCTTGCGGAAGGCCGTAGCGTATTGTTCAATGATTGTGGCGTCGTGGTGCTTAAACCACGGAATCGAATAGATGCGCTCGGTCATGCGCTCAGTCACCGGCAGACTGCCCGGCCCCTGCCGCAGATCGCGATTGGAGAGGGCGATGCGCGTGGGTTGGCCGTGTCCGTAGATATCGGCCTCGTTGAGCACCGGGTGCAAATGCATCAACTCATTGGCACCCGGCATGATCCTGTACGCCCCAGTCTCGGCCGTAACCGCCGCGCAGAATCGCTCGACCGGCAGGCCGCCTAATTCCTCGGGCGCGTACAATCCCTTAGCCGCGTACCATCCGCCCATCGTCGAACCACTGTCGGCCGGCGGCCGATGCGCCTTGATCCCCGGGACGCCTTCAAGCAGGTCCCAGAAGTAATTCATCGCCCGCTGGATCTCCTGCATCCGCTCGTCGTAGTGCTTTAGCTGGGTGCGGCCTACGGCTGAAGACAACTGATGCATCCGGTACTTGTACCCGCCCAGCGGCATCCCGGCAAAAGGCTTTAGCGTAGGATCTTCTAGGGAACGGGTACGCTCATAGTGCCCAAAGGCCGCAGCGCGCTCGTACAGAGCTTGGTCGTCGGTGACCATAAAGCCCCCCTCACCGCAGGCCAGCGACTTGCCCGACATAATCGACATGGCACCGATGTGGCCGATTGTGCCTAGCAGCCGCCCTTTGTAGAGTCCTCCTTGAGCATGCGAGACATCTTCAATCACCTTCAGCCCATGCCGCTCGGCAATCTCCATGATCGGATCCATATCGGCTGGATAGGCGCAGTAATGTACGGGGACAATGGCCTTCGTCCGCTCGGTAATCCGGTGCTCGATGTCGTCGGGGTCCATCGTCAGGGTGTCGGGGTCGATTTCGGAAAACACCACCGTTCCCCCCAGTGAGAATACCTGGAGCGACGTGCCCCAAAAGGTCATGCTCTGCGAGATAACCTCATCGCCAACGCCGACGCCGCAGGCCCACAGCGCGGCTTGGATCGCCGACGTGCCCGTGTTGTGACAGAGGGCGTGCTGCAAGCCGAAATAGGACTTCAGATCCTCTTCAAAGTCCAAGGTTAGGTCCCAGCCCGACATCGCCCCGCGACGCAGCACGTCCAGTACAGCCGCTTCATCCTCAGCGGTGATGATCGGCCAGCGAAAAATATCGCCCTCGTCGGCAGTAACGGCCTTGGGGCCACCGAAGAAGGCCAACTTGCTCATCGCCATATTAAGTCCGCTCCTTCCGCGTGCTAAGAACCCGTAACTTTGCGCAGCCGCGCTTGCGTCGGCATGTAGTTGCTCTCCCACACCTGCTGCACCACCCCGTCGGCGATATAGGCCAAGCGCGGATAGCCGTGGCCAAAGGTCAGGCGCAAGAAGTCCGTCTGCGATATATTGGCAATGTCAAAGCGCGGTTGCAGCCGCTTTTTGAAATCGACCATATCTGGTGAGTCGAGGCCGTGCTTGGTCAGGGCGATGAGCCGCGGCAACTGGGGGTCTTGCGCGAGAACGTTCATCTTGGGGACGGCGTTTTGGCAGTGGACGCACGTGGGGCTGAACAATTCGATCAGGTATTCGCCCTGCATCAGATCCACATCCACGCCTTTAAGTGCCAAGCCGGAGAGCCGTACCCCGCTTTTGAGGTCCGACTGCTGGATGCGCTCTAGCTCGGGAAAAAACCGCACGCTACCCACTGCTAGTCCGACGACGAGTGCGCTTAACACCATCCGACTCGCCAGCGGCCAGACGGGCGCGCCGCCTGCTCCCCACCAATTGGGACGACCAGCCGCGGGCGCGGTGTTTGCACTGCGGCGCATTCTCCACCAAGCAAACAGCAGCACTGCCAGCATCGCGCCATCTTCTATGGCCGCTTCCCCCGGGCTGCGCTCGAGGAGGGCACCAAAGCAGCCGCAGTCTATCGAGGCCCCCATGTACCAAGCCTTGGCCGTCAGCGCGGTAAACGCGGCCATCAGCACCGTCGCCACCGGCAAGCACAGCCGCGGATACCAGTTGAGCAGCAGCGCCCAGCCGAGGACGAATTCAATCGGCCCCAATGCGATGGCCGCCTTGGCGGTTGCCGACGCGGACTCCCATTCCACCATCCCCAGCATCTGCGCATGGGGAATGGCCTCCCAATAAGAAAGCACCGGCTCCCATGTCTTACTCGCTCCAGCGACTATATACACGACTCCAATAACCATCTGGCCGATGCGTGCGGCCTTGCTTATACCATCCATAATTAAGAGCTCCTCAGTTGGTCAATTCGGCGAATACGGCTGAGAATACGCGCCGCGTCTGCTGCATGCATGCCTCCACCTCGTCCTGGAAGGCCGCTACGTCTTCGGTGCCGAGGGCGCGGCTCAATATCTCTAGCTCCCGACCGGTCGGCAGGGCGTCGCTGGCCCTTTCGCTGGCGAGCCGCATGCCCTTTTCCACGGCCCGCAGATACTCGTACGCGTCGAGGAGAAAGTGGCCCCGCTCCGGGTCTATGCAGCCCTGCTCGACGAGTAGCTGCAGCGCGTGTCTCGTGCTGCCCACCCGCAAGCTCCGGTCTCGATAGCCCCACTTGAGCACTAGTACCTGCGCTACAAACTCAATATCGACAATGCCGCCCGGACCGCGCTTGATGTTGATGCGCGTTTGGCGCTTGCCCTGCGGCTCCATCCGCTGGCGCATCTCCTGCATCTGCGCGACCAAGGCCGCGTCCACTTCCCGAGTGTAAACGAAGCGCTCAATCGCCCGCAAGACCCGCGCGCCGAACTCGGCATCGCCAGCCACTTGGCGCGCGCGACTCAGCGCCATCCGCTCCCAAGTAGCCGCCCGCTGCGCTAAGTAGCGGCGGTAGCCGACCAACGAGATAGCCATAGGGGCGCTGGCCCCTTCGGGCCGCAACCGCGCATCCACCGAGTACAGCCCCTCCTCGGCTAACAGGGCGATCAGATGCTGGCTGAACTCAATAAAAAATACACTATTAGGCACGCCTCTGCGCGTCTTGCCGTCGCTTTCGTACACGAAAAACAAATCCAAATCCGAACCAAAATCCACCTCGCGGCCCCCAAACTTGCCGCCGGCCAATACGGCGAACCGCACGTCGCGGCCCTGCCGGTTGCGCGGCTTGCCCCACCGCCGCACCAACGGCAACCAAGCCAGCCGATAAACTGCTTGCAACACGTCTTCGCCCAACTCCGTCAACCGCAGGAAGGTCTCCTCCTCAGTCGCCAACCCCATCAGATCGTCGGCCCCAATCCGCAGGAGGGCTTGGTTCTGCATCCGCGCGATGGCGCTCAAATCGCCACGCACCTGACCAGGCTCCAGTCCTTGGCTAGCTTGGCTAACTAAGCTGTCGAGCAGAGCCGGATCGCGGCGCAAAAGATCGGCGAGGAAGCGGCTTGAGCCACAGATGGAAATGAGCAAGGTGCGAAAGCCTGTGTGCTCTTGCAACAAAGAGTACAAAGCACCCGGCGCACCATACGCCTCGACTAGCTGCGTGAAGCGCAAAAGCCCTTGGTCCGGGTCGGGGGCCGCGGCCAGCGAATTTAGCAATTCCGGCAATAGGGCCTCAAAGTGTGCACCGCTCCCGCTCAACAACAGGCCCATGGCCGCCAACTGCTGCAAGCGACGGTGTGCGGCGGCCCCATCGACAAAGCCCCGCGCCGCCAAATCGGCTTGCGCTGCCTTGCTGCCGTTTTCGACTTCCAAAAGCCACGTCGGCGCGCGCGGAACCGCCGCGTCGCTGTAAAACAATGCAGCAAACAGACGGCGCACCCGCAGCCGGTGCTCGGCTAGCGCGCCGGTAAAGGCCCGTGCATCTTCATAGCCCATGCTCAAGGCCAAGGCCCGCGCGGCGCGCGCATCTTCTGGGATGGCATAGTCGGGTCGGCCAGAGGCGATTTGCAACAGGTTTTCAACGCGGCGAAAAAACTCGTACGCGTTCTTCAGCGCGCTGGCCTCGGCCGCAGTCAAGGCCGACACCTCGGCCAAGCAGTCGATGGCGGCCAGGGTGTTGTGGACGCGCGCTTGCGGCCGGAATCCCCCGTAGAGCAACTGTAAGCACTGCACGATGAATTCGATATCGCGGATCCCCCCCGCTTGCAGCTTGATGTTGTTCTCGCCACGCGGGCGCTCGCGGATGCTCGCCTCAATCCGCTCCTTGATGCGGCGGATTTCCTCGTGCGGTGCTGAGTGAAAGTGAGCTGGGTAGATAAAGGGCCGGAGCATGGCCTCGTATTGCGTACCCAGCGTCTGCGATCCCGCCACGCGCCGAGCCTTGATGAGCATCTGCCGCTCCCACAATTCTCCGCGTGTCTCGTAATAAGTCCAACTTGCGCGCAACGAGAGAGTCAAGGTACCGCTTGTGCCCTCGGGGCGGAGTCGCATATCGACTCGGTAGAAAAACCCCTCCTTGGTCGACTCGGTCAGTACTTGGACTAAACGCTGGCCCAAACGGCGAAAAAACTCGCTGTTTTCCAGCGGCATCCCCTCCCCTTCAGGCTGGGTCTCGCCTTCGCCATCCCACACGAAAATTAGGTCGATGTCCGAACTGTAGTTTAACTCCTGTCCTCCGTATTTGCCCAAGCCGACGACGAGAAAGCGCGCCGGACGGCCGCGCTCGTCTAGCGGACGGCCGTGTTCATGCCACAAGGCGT
>JAPOYQ010000151.1 GCA_026706505.1 Gemmatimonadota bacterium | reverse complement strand
CGACGGCCATGATTCGCAGAGCCTCCAGCTCCTCGCGGCGCATGGTCTGGTAGCGGGCGTCGCCGACCGTGCAGATGCCCTCCAAGCCTTCGTCGGTCAGCACGTGTAGCACGTGGATGGGGGCCTCGGCGCGGCGGTGGCCGCAGGCCCGCCAGCGGGTGCGATGGCCGTAGGGGACTTGTTCTAGATCGAAGAGCGGGGTAGTAGCTGGAAGCTCAAAAACCGAGAGTTTGATGGCTGTGATTTTCACAATCGATTCTCTGTGTCTCCTGTTGGCAATACTAAAGAGTTATATATTCCTACGTTACGAGGCAGTATTTTTTGCGTCCTTTTCTGGTCGCTTGCGTCTTACTGGTTACAAGGATAATGAAAGGAGCGAGTTATGCGTTTGCAATTGGCCCTGAACGTCAGTGATTTGGATGAAGCCATCGCTTATTACGGTGAACTTTTTAACGCCAAGCCTCACAAGCGGCATCCCGGTTATGCCAACTTTGCCATCGATCAACCGCCGTTGAAGTTGGTGCTATTTGAGAATCCAGAGGCGGCAGAACGCCTCAACCATCTAGGCGTCGAAGCGTTTGCAGAAGCCGAGGTGAGCGACGCCGAGCAACGACTGCGGAACGCGGGCATTTTGACTGAAGTGCAGCGGAACGAAACCTGTTGCCACGCGACGCAGAACAAAGTCTGGTCGAGCGATCCGCAAGGCTTGCGTTGGGAGTGGTATCGCATCATCAATGACAAGCCGACGGAGCGTGCCTGCTCTCCTCGCGATTCTGGTGAAGAAGATAGCTGCTGCGCATGAGTACTGAGAAGCAGATCGATTCGCAAGCCTACCTTGGGCGAGATTTCCAGACTAGCTTGCGCGCCTACGTGAGTCGCCGCGTTGAAGCGGGCGCTGTGGACGACGTTGTAGGCGATATCCTACTGCTACTCGTCCGCCATCGGGACCGGCTCGCCGTTGCTGACGAGCCAGTCGCTTGGGTGTTCCGCGTTGCTGCCAACGCGATCGCCGATCACCATCGTCGCCGTGCTGCGGAGGCACGGGCATTGACGCAATATGCCGCGGAAATCGAGCGGAATGGTGATTCATCCGGCGATGCGAACAACGGCGCTGCAGAAATCGCCGAGTGTCTGGTGCCCGTTATCCGCAACTTGCCACAACCTTACGCGGAAGCGTTGCTGCTCACAGATATCGCGGGGCTCAACCAAACAGAAGCGGCGACTCGTCTTGGTCTTTCCACTTCCGGCATGAAATCCCGCGTGCAGCGCGGTCGTTCCAAGCTGAAGCAGGCAATACTGCGTTGCTGTGCCGTTGCGCTCGATTGTCGCGGTGGGGTGATCGACTGCGAACCGCGCAGCAACACCAAGCCCTTTTGTTTTCCTACCGCTAGCGAACGGCTTGGACCTTGAGGTGTAAACCTTCGCGCTCCTGAAGGCATCCGATAATCTCAAACAGGTTCCGGGCTTGGGGATTGCCGTTGGGGCCGAACATGCGCATCAAGCTCTTGGGCGACTTCGCGGTCAACCCGCCTAACTCCTTAAACCCGATGGTCGCGTTGATGTAGTCGCGCAATACCGCCTTGCCAGTGTCCACATCGCCCGAAAGCAGGCACTCGACTCCTTCCTTGAGCAGTTCCTCCCGGAAGGTTGGATCGCGCGCTATGCGCGCTTGGATCGTTTCCTTGAAATTTCGCGTCAGAACCATAGTTTCCCGTCGCTTATTTAGGAAGCGATACTACTCACGCCCGCTCGCCGCACACGAATTGTTCCAGCGTAGCCACGTCGTCCCTACTGCCGATGAACAGCGGCGTCCGTTGGTGTAGTTCGGTCGCTTGCAAGTCCATGATGGGCAGGGTTCCGTTGGAGGCTGCGCCGCCGGCTTGTTCGACGACAAAAGCCAAGGGTGCAGCTTCGTACAAAAGCCGCAGCTTGCCGTTGGGCGACTTGCTGTCGCTGGGGTAGAGGAAGATGCCGCCCTTGAGCAGGTTGCGGTGGAAGTCGGCCACGAGCGAGCCGATGTAGCGCGCCGAGTAGGATTGCGGACCTTCCTTGAGCTGCTTGACATAGTGGCGCACCGGCTCGTCCCACTTGGGATAATTGCCCTCGTTGGCGCTGTAGTACTGACCTTTCCTGGGGATTTTGATGTGCTCGTGGGAGAGTAGGAATTCGCCGAGGCTTGGGTCGAGGGTAAAGCCGTGGCTGCCGCTGCCGGTGGTATAGACCAGCATGGTGCTGGAGCCGTAGATGATGTAGCCAGCGCAGACTTGCTCGCGGCCGCAACGGAGGAAGTCGCTGTGGGCGACAGTGTTGGTGCTTTTCTTGCGGTAGATGGAGAAGATGGTGCCGATGGAGACGTTCACGTCTATATTGGACGAGCCGTCAACCGGATCGAAGACGAGGATGTAGTTGCCGCGCGGGTGTTTTTTCGGGATGGGGTAAATGTCGTCCATCTCTTCGGAAGCCATGCCCGCAAGCCGGCCCGTGTGGTCGGTGGTGCGGATGATGAGCGCATTGGCGAACTCGTCGAGTTTTTGCACCTCTTCGCCGTGAACGTTGGTGCGGCCGGTGATACCCATTACCTCGGCGAGGCCGGCCTTGTTCACGTCGCGGGAGATGATTTTGGCCGCGCTGGTCAGGTCGGTGAGTAAGCCGGTGAATTCGCCGGTGGCCTCGGGGTGCTGCCGCTCTTCTTCGATGATGAAGCGAGTGAGGGTGGTGCCGATTTGCATGAGGGACCTTGCATCAATTGAGGGTGTTTGACATGGGACAGGATAAAACAATACAATCCCTTCTATCCTGTCCATTCGCTACATTCGCAACGCTACTGAGGAGAACGAGAGACTATGATCAAATTGGCGACTATGAGCAGCGCGTGTCCAGACTGGACCTTGGACGAGGTCGTCGCTGGCATGAAGCGGCATGGCTATCAGGGGTTTGAGCCGCGCGTCGAGTGGGATCACGCCTGCGGCATTGAGGCTGCGCTTGCGGCCAAAGAGCGGCGGGACATTCGCCAGCGGATGGAGGACGAGGGGCTGGCAATCTGCTGCATTGCGACCGGGGCGCGGATGGCTGCGCCCGACGTGGCAGAGCGGGCCGGGCACGTGGAGGATGTGAAAAAGTACATCGACCTAGCGGCTGATTTGGGCTGTGGGTTGATGCGGGTTTTCGGCGGCCAGCGCGACCGGGGCCGCGAGTGGACTGCGGTCGTCGATTACGTGGTAGAGGGTTTTGCGCAGGTGTTGCCTGCGGCGGCTGAACGCGGCGTGACGTTGTTGCTGGAAACGCACGACGATTGGTGCTGCTCGGCACCGGTGCGCGCGGTTGTCGAGCGGGCCGGGCACCCGAATTTGCAGGTGCTGTGGGATTTTATGCACACGCAGCGGGTGCTGGAAGAGCCAGCCGAGAGCTTCCAGATGCTGGGCGCGCACACGCGCCACATCCACGCCCACGACGGGACGATCGTCGATGGCAGGTTGCAGGTCAGCGATGTGCTGGGTGCGGGTGTCTTCGATCACGCCGAGCCACTGCGTTTGCTCGCTGAGGCTGGATTTGATGGGTATTGCTCGGTGGAAGTGATCCACAAGCGCGGCAGCGGAGATCAGGCCGATGTGGTGCTTGGGCAATATGCCGAGGGGCTGCGGGAGATTGTGGCTGGTTTTTGAAAGGACGTTTCCTTTACTCGCGCAAAGTCCGTGTGCCGCTGGCATCTTCGGCCTGAGTCCCTATCTTAAGGCCGCTTTTGCGGGCGTCTAGCCCGCGTCCCCAGACGACAAAACGGAGTGCATTTATGGACAGCGCGCAAAGCAGCATCCGCGAGGCCCCGACTCATTTTGGCGGCCTCTTACGCAATATTGGTCCCGGCGTCGTTGTCTCAGGGTCGGTGGTCGGCTCGGGCGAGTTGTTGGTGACGACGCGGATGGGAGCCGAGGTTGGCTTTGTCTTTCTCTGGGGCGTGATCTTGGCCTGTTTGGTCAAATTTGTGATTCAGCTTGAATTGGGCCGGCAGTGCTTGTTGCGCAAGAGCAGTACCGTGCAAATCCTCGACCAAGTGCCGGGCGCGCGCTGGCGCGGCACCTCGTGGATCGCGTGGCTTTGCGTGGTGGGCTACTTCTCGGTGACGGTGGCCGTCATTGGCATCTTGGGGTCGGTGGCCGGGCTGATGGTCACGGTTTTTCCTTTTGCGCCCGAACAAGTGTGGGCGGTAGTACTGTTCCTCGCTATGTCGGTTTTGCTGTGGCGGGGGCTGTACGGCGACTTGGAGAAAATGGTCTCTGCGCTGGTGGCGACCTTCAGCTTAGTCGTCATCGGCTCGGTGCTCGCACTGCAAGGCACGAGCTACGCAATCAGCAGTGAGCAAATCGCCTCGGGCTTCCGCTTTGCCATGCCCGCCGAGGGCGCGTTTGTGGCGTTGGCGGTTATGGGATCGGTCGGCGCGACCGCGGTCGAGCTTTTCATGTATCCGTATTGGATCGTGGAAAAAGGCTACCCGGATTTCGTCGGGCCAAAAGACGATAGCCCGGAATGGCAAGCGCGGTACCGGGGTTGGATGCGGGTCTTGATCACCGATGCGGGCGTGTGTACGGGTATCGCGCTGGTGGTCACGTGCGCGTATTACCTGCTGGGCGCGTCAGTGCTCAATCAGCTACAAGTCTTGCCCCAAGGCATGAAGGTCGTCGAGCAAGTCTCGCTAATTTTCACCGAGAGCATCGGCGGTTGGGCGTACTATATCTTCATGTTCGGGGGATTTTGCACGCTCTTTTCCACGCTGCTGGTATTTGCCGCTTCTTCGGGGCGGATTGGCGCTGACTTTCTGCGGCAACTGAAGGTGAGCGCGCTGGTCGGCGAAGAGGGCTACCGCCGCTGGATCCGCATTTTCCAGATCGCCTTCCCGTTTGGGTGGCTGCTCTTCATATTGTTCGACCCGCGCACCCTCGACTTTGTGCTTAAAGGCGCCAATGCCAACAATCTGTTGCTCATCCCCATGGCCTATGCGGTGCTACATCTGGCGATGCGGGTGCCCAAAGACGAGCGGATGTCGCTGTGGACCGAGTTGGCGCTGCTGTTTACGATCTGGGCCATCATCAACTTTACGGCGGTCAATCTGTTTAAGCTGTCTGGGCACTAGCGGCTTTCTCTCAATATGACCGGCCAGCTATTCACTCACTATTTCCTCACCGACGGCATAAAGACCACGCCCGAGTGGCAAGCGTCTGTTGACCAGCCGGAAGCGTTTGCTGCGTTTAGGAACGGCGTTGCTCGACATCACGATGCCCTCAGCCGTTCTTCCCGAAATCCCAACGAAGCTCGCACGGAGGAAGAGTTGATTCGTCCGGTTATGGAGCTATTGGGATGGACTGAGTATGTGCCTCAGCCGAGCGCCGCCGGCCATGAGGACATTCCCGATCACCTGCTTTTTGCTGACGCCGACTCCAAGGCGCGGGCCGGGAATCCCTTCCAGTACGCGACAGTAGTTGAAGAGAGTAAGCGCTTTGGGCTTGCGCTCGACAGCCGCGACCGGAATGATCGGGCGCAGCGTGGGACGCCGCACGGTCAGATTCTTCGATATTTGGCGACGGCTGAGATCGAGTCGGAGGGGCGCATTCGTTGGGGCATTCTGACCAATGGCAGCGTCTGGCGGCTGTACGACTATCGCGCCCGACCGCGTGCCAGCGGTTTCTTTGAAGCCGATCTGGCAGAATTGCTCAAGCCCGGCAAGGAAGATGAGCTCCGCGTTTTTCATCTGTTGTTCCGTCGCGAGTCTTTCACGCTACGGGATGGAGCCACGACTACGTTCCTTGAAGAGGCGCTGGCTGAGGGTCGGCGCTATGAGGAACAGGTCGCGCAGGATCTTTCGGGGGTGGTGTTTGAGCGGGTGTTTCCCAATCTCGTCAATGCGCTTGTGCAGAAGTCGGAGGAAAGCCTCGTCGCGAGCCGGGATGCGGCGTTGATCTTTCTCTATCGGCTGCTGTTTGTGCTCTATGCCGAGGATCGGGGGCTGCTGCCGGTCAACGATGAGCGATACGACGATTATGGTTTGCGCAAGCCTGTCCGCGATGACATTGCGAGCAGGATGGCGGCTGACGATACGTACTCGGCGATTGCCACCAATTATTACGATCACCTGACGACGTTATTTAAGCTCATTGACAAGGGCGACGAGTCCATTGGTCTGCCGCCGTATAACGGCGGGTTGTTTGCGATGGAAGCTGCTCCATTGCTGGAAACGGTCCGTCTGGCCGATGAAGAAATCGCACCCATCATCTACGACCTGAGTCACGCCGAGGATTCGCAGGGCGTGCGTCGCTTTGTCAACTACCGCGATATGTCGGTGCAGCAGCTTGGCTCGATCTACGAGCGGCTGCTGGAGCGCGAGCCGGTGCGCGACGACGACGGCAAAATTTCTATTCGTCCCAATCCGTATGCTCGCAAGGACAGCGGCAGTTTCTATACCTCTCAGGAACTCGTCGATCTGATCGTCGAGCGGACTTTGAAGCCGCTGGCCGAAGAGCGGTTGCAAGCCTTTGTGGAAAAGGCCGCTGCGCTTAAAAGCGAACGTCGATCCAAGCAAGAACGGCGGGAGGAGCTTGAGCAACTCGATCCGGCAGAGGCTGTATTAGACCTCAAAGTTTTGGACCCGGCGATGGGCAGCGGGCACTTCCTCGTCACTGCGGTGGATTTTCTGTCGGACTACATCGCCGAGTTAATCGAGCGCGTTCCCTCGGTTCCAGAGTGGTTGGACGGTGAGTACGCGTCGCCACTGGTGGGGCGCGTGGCGGCGATTCGGGAGGACATTCGCAAACGGGCCAACGAATCGAATTGGGTCTTGGACGAGGCGCAGCTTACCGATCAA
>JAPOYQ010000451.1:4343-6853 GCA_026706505.1 Gemmatimonadota bacterium | reverse complement strand
CCTTTTCTGGATCGCATGAGGCCGAGTTGATACTCGATATGCAGCTTTCGGTTGGGGCCGACGGTCTTTCTGCCACTGGGACGATAACCATCAATGGCGCAGAATTTGACGTCGCGGAACTCTCGGCTGCCGCCGCTGCTGCCGACGGCACATGTACGATTGACTCAGAACTCGTCGGTACATGGACGGTTGAGAATGCTGATGCGTCTGGGATGATAGATGCATTCGTAGATTACTACATTAGCACAGGATTACCCCAAACCACTGCTGAAGAGCTAGGTGAGGAAAGCAAGGAGGAGTTCCGCGAAGGCTTGGGTGATGAGATACGCTTCAATGCGGACGGTTCTGTTTTCGGAGAGGAGGACGCTCCAACGAGTTGGTGCATTGAGGACGATATACTCTTCCTTATCGCAGATGGGGATTTAATCCCGTACAAATACTTCTTGGACGGAGATGAACTACACCTCACGTATACAAAGGCGATACTTCTATCGATTGTCCTTGAGGCTGAGGACCTCGATGCAGAGGAGAGGGAAATGATGGAGTCAATGTTTGAACCATTCGACGAAGACTATGTCCTTGTAAGAATAGTCCTCAAGAGGAAGTCCTGAGTCGTTTCCAATGGTCCCGCTGGCGAGACAGTGAGGAGAGCCAGCCATGATCGCCCTCGGCCCTTGAAGCACTAGCCCTTTCTATCGGCTCGCCTTCGCTGCCCACGCGCACGAAGGTGAGCCGCTTTCTAAGGCGGCCAGCGCCAGCTCCGCATCCGCCAGTCCACGCCAGCCCCGCACAAAGCCGCGACGTATCCGTCCGCCGGTTCCAAAGCGATCAACTTCCACCGCTCTACCTCGTCCCGCCCCTCGTCCGAGCGCAACAGCGCCGCCTCTGCTCCAAGCGACACCGCAAAGGTGCCGAGGCCAGCGGCTATGCCGTCGCCCCGCGCCTTGACGTAGGCTTCCTTGCGCGTCCAGATGTTGTAAAAAGCCGCCTGCCGCTCCTCGGCCGGCACCTGCGCCAGCGCCTCCTGCTCCTCCAGCGAAAAGAAGCGCGCGGCAATTTGCTCGTGCGCGACTTGGGGCCGCATCCACTCCACATCGACGCCGACTTCGCGGTCGCGCGCTATCGCATACAGAGCCAGTTCGTGGGTATGGGACACGTTGAAATGCAGTCCGCCCTCTTGCAGAAAGGGCTTGCCGTGTACGCCGCGCGCAAAAGTCACCGCGCCGGGATCTTGGTCGAGGTAGCGCCCCAAGAGTCGGCGCAGCATCCCCCGCGCCACCACAAAGCGCCGCTGATGGGTGCCGGAGAGCAAGCCGCTCGCCCGCTCGCGCTCGTCCGCGCTCAGATAAGCCGCGAGCGCGGCCACCTCACCGGTCTCGTCCAACTCGACGCACCAAACGTGGATTTCATCGTCGCTGAGCCGAGGCCAGTCCGACGGGATTTTCCAAGCGATTGTCATTAAAGGTTCACTTGACGGCGAAGTTTATCGCATTCAGATTAAGACGGATTGCGAATTTTCTGAAAGACCTTAACCCATATACAAATGAAGGAGTGCCTCATGGCTGCCTTTTCCAGCAAAGATTATCCCGATTACACGTCCGACGGCAAGTACAAAGTCATCGGCACCCGCCCCATCCGCCACGACGGCGTCGATAAGGTCACCGGTGCTGCGGTGTACGGGGCCGATGTGCGCCTACCGGGCCTGCTCTACGGCAAGGTCCTCCGCAGCCCGCACCCCCACGCCGAGATTATCTCGATCGACACCTCCAAGGCCCTGGCGCTCGACGGAGTGCGCGCCGTGGCCACGGCCAACGACTTGGTCGAGACCGTCGATAAGCTCTCTAATATCGGCGAAACCACCGTTAACGTCCGCGAGATCGCCAAAAACTCGCTGGCCTCGGACAAGGTGCTCTATACGGGCCACGCGGTCGCAGCCGTGTGCGCGGTCAGTCCCCACATCGCCGAAGAGGCCCTCGATCTAATCGAGGTCGAGTACAAGGTCTTGGAACCGGTCGTGGATATCCGCGAGGCCATGCGCGACGACGCCCCGCTGCTCGACGAAGAGCGCACCACGCGCGCCCTCGGCGAGGATACCGGCAAGAAGAGCAATATTGCCACCCACAATCAGCACGCCATGGGCAACCTCGAAGCGGGCTTTGCCGAGGCCGACGTGATCGTCGAGCGCGAATTCCACACGGCCACCATTCACCAGGGCTACATTGAGCCGCACAACACGACCGTGTGGTGGAAAAACGACGGCAGCGTCACCGTGTGGGTGAGCACGCAAGGGCCGTTTGAGATCCGCTCGCAGGTGTCGGAAGTGCTCAACGTGCCGGTCTCCAAGGTCAAGGTTATCCCCTGCGAAATCGGCGGTGGTTTCGGCGGCAAGTTCCCCACCTATATGGAACCAGCCGCGGCCATTATGTCGCACAAAACCGGCCAGCCAGTCAAAATGATCATGAGCCGCACCGAGGTTTTTCAGGGGACTGGTCCGGCCCCCGGGTCCTATA
>JAPOYQ010000451.1:3689-4333 GCA_026706505.1 Gemmatimonadota bacterium | reverse complement strand
CTATATGAAAATTAAGATGGGGGCCAAAAACGACGGCACCATCACCGCGGCCCACTGCTACATGGCGTACGAGGCCGGGGCCTATCCCGGCTCGGCCGTGGGGGCCGGAGCGCAGTGCATCCTCGCGCCTTATTACATCGCCAATGTCACCATCGACGCGTACGACGTGGTCGTCAACAAGCCCAAGTCCTCGGCCTACCGCGCCCCTGGGGCACCCAACGCGGCCTTTGCCTCGGAGAGTGTCATCGACGAGTTGGCCGAAAAGATCGGCATGGACCCGCTGGAGATGCGGTTGCAGAACTCCGCCAAAGAGGGGACGCGCCGCGCCGACGGCACGGTGTACGGGCAGATCGGCTGCGAGGAAACCGTGCAAGCCGCCAAGGACTCGGAGCACTACCACACCAAGCTCGAAGGCCCCTATCGGGGACGCGGTGTGGCCGGTGGCTTTTGGTTTAACGGCGGCGGCATGTCTTCGGCCGCTATTGCCGTCAACGACAACGGCACGATCAACCTGACCGAAGGCTCGGTTGACATCGGCGGCACTCGCGCTGCCATGGCCATGATCGTCGCCGAGACCTTGGGGCTGAAGGCCGAAGACATCACTCCCTCGGTCCCCGACACCCGCACACCTAGCCTCACTGCCG
>JAPOYQ010000451.1:0-3679 GCA_026706505.1 Gemmatimonadota bacterium | reverse complement strand
GCTTCACTGGCGGCACCGGCGGCAGTCGCGTGTGCTATGCCACGGGGCATGCCTGCTACAACGCGGCCGAGGACGTCAAGGCCGAGATGTGCCAGCGCGCTGCGCTACAGCTAGAGGTCGCCGAGGACGACGTCGAGTTCGAGGACGGCAGCTTTGTCTGCAAATCCGATCCCGCTCAACGACTCACTTTTGCGGAGGTCGCCGCCAACCAGGGCAGCACCGGCGGTCCGATTACTGGCAAGGGCACGATCAACGCCGGCGGCCCGGGCAATGCCTTTGCCGTGCACATCGTCGATGTGGAGGTCGATCCAGACACCGGCAAGGTTGAGATTTTGCGCTATACTGCGGTGCAAGATGTGGGCAAGGCTATCCATCCCTCATATGTCGAAGGTCAGATCCAGGGTGGGGCCGTGCAGGGGATTGGCTGGGCGCTTACGGAGGGCTACTTCTACACGGCCGATGGCCAGATGGCCAACCCGACCTTCCTCGACTATCGGATGCCGACCACTTTTGACATTCCCTTGATTGAGACGATTTTGGTCGAAGTGCCCAATCCGGCCAGCCCGCACGGGATCCGCGGCGTCGGCGAAGTGCCCTTGGTGCCGCCGATGGCCGCCATTGCCAACGCCATGTACGACGCCATAGGTTGCCGCTTGGGCGAGTTGCCCATGAGTCCGGACCGGGTCGTCGCCGCCTTGCAGGAGCATCAACTCGGGGAGGCGGCTGGCTGAGGAGCAGCGCTCTGAGTATTAGCGCCCGGTTCCTCGTGGGAGCCGGGCGCTTTTATTAATTAGGATTATGGCCGAAAACATCGACCCCGACGACTTTATCGACGCGCTGCTGCCGGTCGTCGGCCAGTGCGCTCGCGCCTCGCTGATTTTCTACGGCCAAGTCGCCGACATTGGCAAGGCCGCGGACAAGAGCCTCACCGGCAGCAAGGCGCAGGACGCCTCCACGGCCTTCACGGTTCTCGACGCGGCTGTGCAGGACATTCTCCTCTCAGCCGTGCTCCAGCACTTCCCGTTTGTGCGCTGCATCGCCGAAGAGCGCACGCCGCTCAAAAAGCGCTTTGCCGGCAACACCTCTCCCTACGCGGTCATCCTCGATCCCATCGACGGCACCTTGCACTTCAAGCGGGGCGACGCCCCCTATCACATTGTCATAGGCTTGGCTTGCGACGGCCAGATGCTGGCCGCGATTGTCGCGCGGCCTTCAGAGGACAAAATTTTTACGGCCATTAAAGGTGCGGGTGCTTTTGTAAGTGTCGGCGATGGTCGCCCGCGTCGCTTGCAGCTACCCGGCGAACCGCGCACGAATAAAGCCTTCATTGCCTCCAAGGCTCGTCCTTATCAGGCCCTTGTCCGCCCCGTGCTGGATCCGCGCGAAAGTCCCATTGGCGCGGCATTGGTTCTGACGGAGATAGCCGAGGGCGCGCTATGCGCGTACCTGACGCGCCAGGTCGAAGTCTATGACGTCGGCCCGCCGTCGCTGATTGCCGAAGAAGCCGGAGCGCGCTGCTACATTGGACAACGCCGCCGCCCGACTTATACTCAGCGCCGCAAATTTGGGCACTTTTTGGCGGCGGCCAACGACGAGATCGCCGAACACCTCTTTGCCATCCTGCGCAGCGCGCGCCGAGGCTAACGACTATGAGCTACGAAATCAAAGACGTCCTGCCGGTCGTCCACATGCCGTACACCGACGACCAAGCCATTGATTACGCCGTATTGGAAAGCGAAGTCGATTACCTTTTTGAGACGGGGGCGCACGGGTTTTGTGTCGTCTTGGTATCCGATCTGTTGCGCCTGACGGCTGACGAGCGGCTGGCGCTCCCGGCCCGGCTCGTGGAGTTTGCCCGCGGGCGCGGCCCGGTCATCATCGGCGTTGGGGCCGAGGGCACGGCCCAGGCCCGGCTCTACGCCCGCGCTGCAGAAGACGGCGGTGCCGCGGCCGTCATGGCCATTCCGCCGATTTCCCGCGCCTTGGGCGAGAGCGAGTTGCGCGCCTATTTTGCCGCCCTGCTCGACGAGGTCTCCATTCCGGTTATGATCCAAGACGCCAGCTCGTATGTCGGCAACCCGATGAGCATTTAATTTCAGGCGTCGCTCTTTGGCGACTACGGCGACCGCGTCCTCTTCAAACCCGAGGCCACTCCCTTGGGGCCTTGCATCTCGGCCCTGCGCGACCAAACGGAGGGTCGGGCCGGTATATTTGAAGGCAGCGGCGGCTTGCTGCTGATCGATTCCTTCCGCCGGGGCATTCGCGGAACCATTCCTGGCGTCGAGTTGCTCGACGGCACGGTGGCCCTGTGGCGCGCCCTCGCAGCCGGCGACGAAGCGCGCGCGTACCAGATCTATTTCCCGGTCTGTGCGCTGTGTACGTTGCAGATCCAAGGGGGCTTGGACGGCTTCATCGTGGTCGAGCGCTACCTAATGCACAAGCGCGGCCTCTTTCCCAACCAAGTCCACCGCGGCCCCCTGAGCTTTGCGCTCGATGCGGAAACGCGCGCTGAAATTGATCGTCTGTTCGACCTGCTGCAGGACGTGCTATGATCGACTCAAAGCGCATGCAGGCAGTACAGAGCCCGGTGATCCCGCACGTGGCCGCCCTCATTCGCGACAACCCGGGCACCATTTCCCTCGGCCAGGGCGTGGTGCACTACCCGCCGCCGCCGCAGGCCATGCAGGCCCTTGCCCGTTTCGGCGGCGCGATTGTCGAACACCACTATCAAGCTGCCCGCGGTCTGCCCGAACTCAGGGAAGAACTGCGCCAAAAACTCGCGTGCGAAAATCAAATCGAGGTGGGCGACGACCAGATCATGATGGTCACGGCCGGCTCCAACATGGGCTTTTATCACGCCTTGCTCGCCGTTGCCGACCCAGGCGATGAGATCGTCGTGATGTCACCCTTTTACTTCAACCACGAAATGGCCGTAGGCATGGCCAATTGCCGCGCCGTGCTCGTGGCTACGGACGATGCCTATCAGCTCGACCTCGATGCGATTGAGGCTGCGATTACAGCGCGCACCCGTGCCATTGTTACGATCTCGCCCAACAACCCAACGGGCGCAGTCTATCGGCCCGCGGACTTGGCAGCGGTCAATCGGCTCTGCCGCGAGCGGGGCCTCTACCACTTTGCCGACGAGGCGTACGAGTACTTTACTTATGGTGCCGCTCGACATTTTTCGCCCGGCTCACTGCCCGAAAGCGCCGAGTACACCATTTCGCTATTTTCTTTTTCTAAGGCATACGGTCTCGCCAGTTGGCGGATCGGCTACCTCGTGGCCCCACGGCACCTGTTGGGTGCGCTGGAAAAAATTCAAGATACCGTGCTCATCTGCCCGCCGGTCATCTCGCAACGCGCCGCGCTCGGTGCCCTCGTGGCTGGAGCTGAGTACTGTAAGAACCATCTAGCGGATATGGATGCGGTGCGTCGGCTTTGCCTAGAGCGGCTCGAAGCGCTCGGCGAGCGGGTGCAGGTGCCTGCAGCCGAAGGAGCCTTTTATTTGTTAGCGCGTCTGCAAAGCGACCTCGACGCCATGGATGTGGTCGCTCGCTTGGTGCGGGAACACAAGGTCGCCGTCATCCCCGGCAATGCTTTTGGATTGAGCGCGGACTGCTATTTGCGCGTTGCCTACGGTGCCCTGCGCCAAGAGGATGTGGCCGAAGGCATGGATCGG
>JAPOYQ010000808.1 GCA_026706505.1 Gemmatimonadota bacterium | reverse complement strand
TCTTATGCGCATCCTTCTTCTTAGGAGCAGCCTTCTTAGCGGCAGCTTTCTTAGGAGCAGCCTTCTTCTTGGCAGCAGCCTTCTTCTTGGCAGCAGCCTTCTTCTTAGCCATGCGAAATCCTCCCTTGGTTAAGTAAGAATAAAACCCGCGAAAGGGGTCTGAGAGTTTGAGAATTCGGTTTCTCGGCCTCTCCCGCCTCGTGAAATTTAAGGCCGATTCTACCCGTTTTGTGAAGCTACAACACTATCTTTCCAATATAGTACTAGGGCCGTATAAGTCAAGCAAAAATGTAGCTTTTTCATAGGAGAAAACGCTCTCACTATGGCGTTTGACATAATTTGCTAAAACGGCCATTTTAATTTTGCGTTTGAGACTTGTCGTATTTTCGCGGGTCTAAAAATTGATGATAAAAAAAAGCAAATTGGGATTTGTGGGCACCGGCAACATGGGACGGGCGCTGATTGAAGGTTTGGTTGGCCAGCTTCCTTCAGGTCAGATAACAGCGGCCGACATCAGGCCGGAAGCTCTCGAAGGCTTGTCGGCGTTGGGCGTCCACACCAGTACCGACTCGGCAGATGCGGTCCGCGGTCAGGACTTGGTAGTTGTGGTGCTCAAGCCGCAAGTGGCCGCTCCGGTATTGGAGGCGCTAGCCGTACATTTTAGCACCCAGCAGATCGTCGTCTCGCTCATGGCTGGCGTATCGACTGCCCAGCTCGAAGAGCTACTGCCTGCGCAAATGCCCGCGGTGCGCGTCATGCCGCAGACGCTGGTGAGAGTTAGGGGCGCGGCTTGCGCCCTCTGCGCTGGTCGCGCTGCCAGTGCAGAGCAGGTGGCGCTAGTGCGCTCTCTTTTCGACTTAGTCGGCACGACAGTCGAGGTCGCCGAAAGTCTCATGGACGCCGTTACGGGGCTTTCCGGCAGCGGCCCGGCTTGGGCTTACACCGTCGTCGAGGCGCTCACTGACGGCGGCGTGCGCGCCGGCCTGCCGCGCGAAACCGCGTTAACACTCGCCGCGCAAACCCTGCTCGGTGCCGCGCGCCTCGTGCTCGAAAGCGGCGAGCATCCTGCCGTGCTCAGAGACCAAGTCACCTCGCCGGGCGGGACTACGGCCGCAGGGCTGCACAAACTAGAAGAAAAGGGCCTGCGCGACGCCTTGATTAGCGCCGTGCTAGCCGCGACTGAGCGCTCTGCCGAGTTGGGGCAATCGTGATTGCAGTCATCGACTACGGCATGGGCAATCTGCGCAGCGTGCAGAAAGCCTTCGAATTCCTTGGCTATGAAGCCGAGATCGTCGAAGACCCTGAGCGCCTAAGCGCGGCCACGCATCTCGTATTGCCCGGCGACGCAGCCTTTGGCGATGCCATGCACAACTTGCAGGTCGCCGGTTGGGACACGGCCATCGCCGAGGGGCTCGCGGCCGACAAACCCTTCTTGGGCATCTGCGTGGGGCTACAACTCATGTTCGAGGAAAGTGAGGAAATGGGGACGCATCGCGGCCTCGGAATCCTGCCGGGTAAATGCGTGCGTTTCCCTCCTACCGAGCGAGTACCACAGATCGGCTGGAACCAAATCACCATCAAGCGCAAGGTGTCGCTTTTAGAGGGCGTACCCGAAGGAAGTTTTTTTTATTTTGTACATTCGTACTATGTAGTAAACGAAAACAAAGACGATTGCGTCGCCACGACCGACTACGGGATTGACTACACCTCAATCGCCGGGAATGGCCGCGTCTTTGGCGTACAATTCCATCCCGAAAAGAGCCAAGTCCACGGCTTGCGCCTTCTCGACAACTTCGCGCGCCTAGGCTGAAGAGATCATGCTCGCCAAGCGAATCATTCCCTGTCTAGATGTCAAAAATGGCCGCAACGTGCGCGGAGTGCGCTTTTCGGCCGACCGCGATGCCGGCGATCCCGTTGAGCTAGCCGCGCGTTACGACGCCGAAGGCGCAGATGAACTCGTCTTCTACGACATCACGGCTTCAGCCGATGGCCGCGCCATCGTCATGGACCTCGTACGTCAAGTCTCCGAGCGAGTATTCATTCCCCTAATGGTCGGCGGCGGTATTCGCACCTTCGCGGACGTGCGCCACATTCTCAAGACCGGTGCCGATAAGGTCTCAATCAACTCGGCCCATGTGTATTCGCCGGAAATCATCAACCAAAGCGCAGAGAGCTTCGGCTCGCAGTGCATTGTTGCAGCTATCGACGCGCTCAGGCGTCCGACCGCGCCCGGCGAGCTGCCGTCGTGGGAGCTGTACATCAACGGCGGGCGCAAGGCCACCGGTATCGACGCCTTAGAGTGGGTGGAGGCCCTTGTCGATCGCGGAGCGGGCGAGTTGGTGCTCAACAGCATCGACGCCGACGGGACGCGCGCTGGGTACGACCTCGAACTAAACCAAACAGTGGCGCGCCGCGTGGATGTACCCATCGTCGCCTCGGGCGGCGCCGGCAACCTCGACCACATCCACGAGGTGCTGACCGAAGGCGAGGCCAGCGCCGCGTTGGCGGCCTCCATCTTTCACTTCCAGCATTACTCGATTCCCGAAGTTAAGAGCTTTCTGCGCGAGCGCGGGGTAATGGTGCGCCAGTGACCGAAGCAAGCGAAGTGTCGCGGCAGGCCCTGATGAGCCAGGTCCAGCGGCTGGTAGTCAAGATCGGCAGCAGCGCCCTGACCACGCAGAGCCACAAACTCGACGATGAGGTCGTCACCCAGCTCGTCGAAGACGTAGCCGAACTGCGCTCACAGGGATTGGAGGTGGCGATCGTCACCTCGGGAGCGGTGGCCGCGGGCATGGGGCAGTTGGGACTGGACAAACGCCCAGACAACATCGCCCAACTACAAGCCCTCGCGGCCATCGGCCAAGTCCTGTTGATGGATATCTACAAGGACAAGTTCCACCGCCGAGGCGTGCCCATCGGCCAAGTGCTCTTAACCGCCGAGGATATCCTCGGCGACCGCCATCGCTACGTAAATCTCGAAAACACCTTCCGCAACCTCTTTGCCTATGAGGCTGTACCTCTAATCAACGAAAACGACAGCGTCGCCGTTGCTGAGCTTCGGCGCCAGATCGGGGAAAATGACATGCTCGCCGCTTATGTAACGAACCTGATCCGGGCGGATATGCTGGTCATTTTCTCGGATGTCGAGGGGCTTTACGACTCCTTTGGCCCGCGCGGCCCCGAAGGCAAGCTAGTGAACCAAGTGACCCAAGATATCCTCGACCCACAGGGAATGATTGGCCGCTCGCTCGACGGGCGCGGCAGTGGCGGCATGGCGACCAAACTGCGGGCCGCTCGGCTCTTGATGGCCTGCGGCGAAATGGCGGTCATCGCGCACGGACGCAAACACCGATTGCGCCACATCCTCGCTGGCTGCGAACAGGGGACGCTCTTTCTGCCGACCGGCCGCAAGCTCAATAGCCGGCATCGCTGGATCGGCTTTGCCAGCCAGTGTCGCGGCAGCGCAGTGATTGACCGCGGTGCCCAACGCGCCATCGCCGAACAGGACAAGAGCCTGCTCCCGGTGGGGGTCGTCTCCTGCGAGGGCGAGTTTGCCGCTGGCAACGTAGTGCAGGTGATCGGCGAGCGCGGTGAGAAGCTGGGGCGGGGCTTGTGCCGTTACTCAGCCTCTGAACTGCGCCGTATATTGGGCATGAACTCGCCCGAGGTCACAACTGCGCTGGGCCGTCCCGCCCGCGAAGTCATTCACCGCGACGACCTCGTCTTATTCTAAAATCGACGTGACTAAAACGGCTAAGATCTTGCTGATCGCTTTCCTCGCCCTAGTGGCGTACATAGCCTATGGTAACGGGCTGTTCTACAAGGTTTGGCAGGAGGAGAAGACCCTTGCGGAACTCGAAGCCCAGAGGAAACAACTAGAAGCCGAAACCGACAGTTTGCGCCAAGTGCTAAAATTGCTCGAAAGCGACATCGATTTCATCGAAAAAGTCGCGCGTGAAGATCTCGGCTTGGTCAAACCGGGCGAGGTGGTCATCCCCCTGCCTACGGAAGAGGGCGATTGACTCCGTGCCGCGCACTATCGTCAAAACGCGCGCCATCGTGTTGCGCACCATGCGCATGGGTGAGACCAGCAGCCTAGTGACGTTGTACGCTCAGGAGTGCGGCAAACTCAAGGCCATGGCTCGGGGGGCCCGCAAGCCCAAGAGCCGGTTCGGCGCCGCGCTTGGCCTGATGACCGAGGTCCAAGCCGTCTGCTACGTCAAAGAAACCCGCGATCTGCAAACCCTGAGCGAATGCACGCTGCTCAAACCAGCGCCCGACTTATCGCAAAGCCTAGAGCGACTTTCCTTTGGCAGCGCCGCCTGCGAACTGGTTGACCGCCTGACAATTGAGGGCGAGGGCAACCTCCGGCTCTACCAGTGTCTATCCGGGGTATTGCACGGACTCGTCGAGGTAGAGCCAGAACAGGTCGAATCGCTGTTCTGGTACTTCCAGTTGCGCGCCGCTGCGGCCCTCGGCTACCGCCCAGAACTGCGCCAGTGCATTACCTGCCAAAGCGAACTAGTCGGCTCCTCGTCGTGGTTCAGCGCAGCCTTAGGGGGCGGCCTGTGCTCCGCCTGCGGACCCGGGAATGGAGTGCGCTTAGCACAGCACAGCTTGCACTTTCTCGCCGTCCTCCAAGGCCTTAGGACCTACAGCAAGGATACTTTCCCCCAAGCCCCTGCTCAGCGCGGCGAGATCCGCATGGCTTTGCGCGGCTTTCTAGAGTACCACGGAGGCGAGCACAGCCGGCTCAAATCGCTCGACTTTCTCGATGGCCTCAACAGGGCCACCTTACCTGCCTAACGTATTGGAGATTTTCATGTCCGACGACGCAATGGAAAAACTAGTATCCCTATGCAAACGCAAAGGCTTCATCTTCCAAAGCTCGGAAATCTACGGTGGCCTCAACGGCTGCTGGGATTACGGCCCTTTGGGCGTCGAGCTGTTGCGCAACATCAAAGAGGCCTGGTGGAAGGCCATGACCTACCGAGAGGACATAGAGGGCATAGACGCCAGCATCCTCATGAATCAGCGGGTGTGGGAGGCATCGGGCCACGTCGATAGCTTTACCGACCCCATGGTCGAAGATCGCAAGACCAACGAGCGCTTTCGGCTCGACCAACTCCTCGAAGAAAACGGCATCGACGTAGCGGGCCTGAGCGCCGATGAAATGGGAACGCTGCTGCGCGAGCGCAACATCAAAAGTCCCAAGGGCAACGAACTGAGCGACCCGCGGCAGTTCAACCTGATGTTCAAGACCTTCGTCGGCCCGCTCGAAGACGACAGTGCGCGGGTCTTTCTCCGCCCGGAGACGGCCCAAGGTATCTTCGTCAACTACCTCAACGTACAGGCGGCGACGCGCCAGAAATTGCCTTTCGGCATCGCCCAGATTGGCAAGGCATTCCGCAACGAGATCAACACCAAGAACTTCCTCTTCCGCACTCGCGAGTTCGAGCAGATGGAGATGCAGTACTTCGTCGCACCGGGCACTCAAGACGAGTGGTTTGACTATTGGCGCGAGGAGCGCTGGAAGTGGTTCGCGCAAATTGGCCTACCCGAGCACAAGCTGAGCTGGCGCGAACACCAGGGCGACGAACTGGCTCACTATGCCCGCGCCGCCTTCGACATCCAGTACGAATTTCCCTTTGGTCCGGGTGAGATCGAAGGCATCCACAATCGCGGTGACTACGACCTGTCGCAGCACGAAGCGTTTTCGGGCAAACAGCTCAAGTACTTCGACGAGGAGCAACGCACCAAGTTCGTGCCCTACGTAGTAGAGACCGCAATAGGGGCCAGCCGCACGCTAATGGCCTGCTTAGTCGAGGCATACCACGAGGAAGAAGTCAAGGGCGAGACGCGGGTGGTAATGCGCTTTCACCCGCGCATCGCGCCGATCAAAGCGGCGGTATTGCCCCTCGTCAAGCGCGACGGCATGCCCGCCATCGCCCGGCAAATCGCCGAGGACCTCCGGCCTTACATGCGGGTTTTCTACGACGAGGGCGGCGCGATCGGCCGCCGCTACCGGCGCATGGACGAGGTGGGGACGCCGTTTTGCCTAACGGTCGATTCAGACACCCTAGAGGACCAGACTGTCACCATGCGCGCTCGCGACACCATGTCCCAAGAGCGGGTGCCCATAGCTGAGTTGCGCACCCACCTTGAGAGTGGCATGGACGCTTGGCAAATCCCTTGACCCGGTAGTATAAATCCTGATATTATCCTTCGCGCTTGGGATATAATCCTCCCTAGTTGCAAATTTTCGCATTGCGACGCTGTATCCGGTATAGCGAAAGTGGCGGAACTGGTAGACGCGCTAGATTTAGGATCTAGTGCCCGAAAGGGCATGGGGGTTCGAGTCCCCCCTTTCGCACCATGAAAACGAGCGCACGGCCTGCGATCCGGCGGTGCGCCATAGCCTTGTAGGATTGCGTTTCGTGAAGACTCAGGTCACAGAGAAAGGCCAGTGGGCACGCGAGCTAGCTGTTGAAGTGGAGGCCGCACGCATCGATGCCGCCGTCAATAAGGCACTGCGTCGCTACCAAAAGCGGCTGGAGATTCCAGGCTTCCGCAAGGGCAAAGTGCCGCTCAGGATTGTCGAGGCGCGCTTCGGCAGTTCCATCCGCGGCGAAGTCCTCGGCGATCTCCTCCCTTCGCTGCTAGAAGAAGCCGCGCGCGAGGCGGGCCTGCGGCCGGCCGCACCACCCAAAATCTCCCAACTCGACCACGAGCCTGGGGGAAGCCTAACGTTTACGGCGGATCTCGACATCTGGCCCGAGATTACAGCCGAACACTACGAAAACCTCTCCGCCACTCGCATGGTGCACGAGGTGTTCGCCGATTTCCTCGTCGGCCACC
>JAPOYQ010000032.1 GCA_026706505.1 Gemmatimonadota bacterium | reverse complement strand
TGCAAGATTCCGATTTTGTCTATGTCCACGTCGAGGCCCCAGACGAAGCCGGGCACAACGGCGACCCGCAGGCCAAGGTGCAGGCCATTGAGGATTTCGACGCCCGCGTCGTCGGCCCGATTTTGGCGGGGCTAGAGTCGATGGGACCGCATCGGGTGCTGCTAACCCCCGACCATCGCACCCCCATTGCGCGGCGCACCCACAGCCGCGAGCCAGTGCCCTTTGTGCTGTGGGGGACGGGGATTGAGGCTGACTTGATGCAAGCCTATGGAGAGCGGGCGGCCGAGTGGGGTAGTATGCAGGTAGAACACGGACATGTATTAATGGATTATCTAACGGAGAGATGCAGGTGACCGATACGTACAACGTAGCTATTATGGGAGCGACTGGCGCCGTAGGGCAGGTGCTGTTAGAAATACTCGCCGAGCGTGACTTTCCCGTCGGCGAGTTGCGGCTGTTGGCCTCGGCCCGTTCGGCTGGGCGCGCCATTTCCTTTAACGGCAGCTCGATTCAGGTGCAGGAGCTCGGCGAGGATTCTTTTGCCGGCGTGGATATCGTCTTGGCCTCGGCTGGGGGCAGTTTGAGCAAGCAGTTTAATCCGCACGCAGTGGCTGCGGGCGCGGTGGTCGTCGATAACACCTCGGCCTATCGCATGGACCCGGACGTGCCGCTGGTGGTGCCCGAGATCAACCCCGAGGATTTGGCTGTGCATCGCGGCATCATCGCCAATCCGAATTGTTCGACGATCATCATGGACGTGGCGGTCTGGCCGCTCTATCAGCGGCAGCGGATCAAGCGCATCGTGGTCTCGACCTATCAGGCCGTCAGTGGCGCAGGAGCGCCGGCCATGCAGGAGTTGGAAGAGCAGACGCGGCAGGTGCTCGCCGGGGAAGAGGCCGAGCCGGCTGAATTCCCGCATCCGATCGCCTTTAACTTGTTTTCTCACGATTCGGCTGTCGGGCCGGAGGGGTATTGCGAAGAAGAACTGAAAATGGTGCGCGAGACCCGCAAGATGTTCCACGACGACGCGCTGCAAATCTCGGCCACGACCATTCGCGTGCCCGTGCTGCGGGCGCATTCCGAGGCGATCAACGTGGAGTTTGCCGAACCCTTTTCTGCTGCTGAAGCCGAGGCTATCTTAGCGCAGGCTGAGGGCGTGCGGATCGTGAATGATCCCGAGCAGAATTATTTCCCCATGCCGATCGAAGCCTCTGGCTGCGACGAAGTACTAGTCGGGCGCATTCGCCAGGATATTTCGCGGCCCGACGGAACTGGGCTGGACTTGTGGGTCAGCGGCGATCAGTTGCGCAAGGGCGCGGCCCTAAACGCTGTGCAAATCGCCGAGGAGCTCATCGCGCGCAAATTGCTATAACGAGGGAGCCTGCCATGGATGTCTTGAGTAGGGAAGAACTGGATTTCTTTGCCGAAGAGGGGTACGTGGTTGCGCGTCAGGTAATCGACCGCGACCAGGCCGAGCGCACTGGGCGGGCGGTGTGGGCGTTTACGGGCATGGACCCAGACGATCCAGAGACTTGGTATCCAGAGGATCGGCGCGGCATCATGGTCGAAATTTACCACCACCAAACCATGTGGGACAATCGCACGGCCCCTCGGGTCCACCGGGCCTTTAGCCAGATTTGGGGCACGGACAAGCTGTGGGTCAGCCACGACCGGGCCAGCATCAATCCGCCAACCCTAGACAAAGATGCGCCCGAGCACAATCTGCACTGGGACGCGTCCTTGGATAAGCGGCCGTTGTCCTTTGGGGTGCAGGGCGTGCTCTATCTGAGCGATACGCCGGCCGAGCAGGGGGCCTTTATCTGCGTGCCGGGATTCCACCAGCGCCTAGAGGCATGGCTCGACGAGTTACCGGAGGAAGCCAACCCCCGCGAGCAAGATCTGCTGGCCTTGGGAGCGCAGCGCATCGGTGCTGAAGCAGGCGATTTGGTTATCTGGCGCACCGCTCTGCCGCACACGGCGAGCGTCAATCGCGGCGCCGCGCCGCGCGTGGCGCAGTACATCACCATGAGTCCAGCCGGAGAGAGCGAAGAGGCGCGGCGGTTGCGCACGGATTTTTGGCAGCGGCGGCTGTCCGGGTTGGGGCGCTACGCCGAGGAACGCGAGCATCACGAGGAAAAGACGGCTGAGTTGACGAGTGTGGGGCGGAAGTTAGCTGGGGTGGATCTTTGGGATTGAAGGGGTAGCGAAAGCCTGCTGATCCGTAAAGATCTTGTAACTTTATATTCCTACCTTTACCGCGTAATAAAAAGAATTCCGACGTTAGCTCTTTTCGGCATCTAAACGCAGGTGTGCTCGATGAAGCGGGCGTAGAGATCGACGCCTGCGTGCAGTTGGTCGGTTTTGATCCATTCGTTGGCGGTGTGGGCTTGTGCAATGTCGCCTGGGCCGAGGACGATCATTTGTTTCATTTTCTTGAAAAAAGCCATGCCGTCGGTGCCGTAGGCCACTGTAGTGGGTTTGCGACGGCCCGTTAGCTTGAGCGCCGTGCGGACCAGTGGAGCGTCCACCGCCGTGTAGAGCGGCTCGCCGCGATGTTTGAGCTCAAAGTCGAGGCCGTGTTTTTTTGCACTTTTGCGGGTTCTGTCGATGATATCATCGACGTCGATGCCGGGCATGGGGCGATAGTTGAGGGTGCAGATGCTCTGGGCGGGGGAAATGTTGGTGGCGCGGTTGTGGTCGTTGATGCCGATGCACCACTCGGAATGCGGCGGCGCGAATTCCTCATTGCGGTAGCGGCGCGCGCTGAGCACTCGTTCGTTGAATCTCTTCATTTCCGCGAGAAAGGGGATCATTTTGAGGTTGGCGTTGGTGCCCTTCAAGGTACTGGTGTGCGCGGGCCGTCCTTTGGCCGTGACTTGCATGGCGAGCGAGCCTTTGTGGGCGTGGACGACGAGGAGGCTGGTGGGTTCGCAGATGATGCCGCAGCCGGTGCTGGCCTCGGCAAAGAACTTGGAATGGGCCGTGACCTTTTGCGCGCCGACGCAGAGGACCTCTTCGTCGGCCGTGACGACAATGTAAAGGGGGGCTTTGAGATCGGCGGCCTTGAAGCGGGCGGCCGCGCAAATCGAAGCGGCAAGAGGGCCTTTCATGTCGCAGGAGCCGCGGCCGTAGAGTTTACCATTGGCCTCGTAGGATTCGTAGGGGTCGCGAAGCCAACCGTCGGCGGGATTGGCGGGGACGACATCGTCGTGGCTCATCAGGGCTAGCCCGCCCTCTCCAGTGCCCAACTTGCCGACGATGGAGAGCTTATCTACGCCTGCCTCATCTGTGTAGGGCACCTCTTCTATTTGGAAACCAAGCTGGTCTAAGACTCCGGCTACGTGTTGGGTGACTTCGACGTTGCTGGTTTGGCTTTCCGAGGGATAGGCGACTAATTCTTGGGTCAGTTGTACGACATCGAGTTTCATTGCAGACCTGATTTCGCTGAGGGCACCGAGGAGAATGGGCGGCACAAGGTACATATTTAGTAGGAGGCTAGCAAGGGCGTTGACAGCCCCATCAAAAGGCGGTATGAATAGGCGAGCGAGAGACAACAAAGCGGCCCGCCTCCAACGAGAGGAAGCGGGCCGGCAGACGAGTGGGATGATGTCCTGTTAGCTCAGGGCGTTGTGCAGTTCAGTCCAGTCGTCGAGGTTGTTGAGGTTGACGGCGTCGAGAATGCTGCCGTCGTCGCCGACGCCAGCGGCACCGAGGATGTCGGTACGGGTCTCGTCGTCGTGGTTGTAGCCGCGGATGGCGGCGTTGGAAGCGTCGATTTCGCTCTGCGGAATGGAGCCGCCGCGCTGGGCCTTGACCCAGTTTTCAAATTCGATGTAGCTGGCCTTGTTGTCCTTGACGTAAGCCACGGCCGCGTCGCGATCGATGCTGAGGCCGTCGAGGACCATCTGATCGAAGCCCGCGCCGCATTCCGGGTAGTCTGCGGGCAATTCGCCAGCCGCGCTCAAGCGCAGCTTGGACCACAGGCGGGGCAAGTGAATCGCGCCGAGCGGCCCGGCGATATCCGAACTAATGTTAGGTATAATGGCCATGAGATTCCTCCTATAGGGAATGAGTTGAAAAAACGGCCTACAACAGTACGGTTGTTCGGGCCGATTGTCAAACGGTATAGAACATGGACAAAATACGTTTTGGCGTCATTGGGGCCGCTGGTCGCGGAAGCGGCTTTATCCCCACTCTGCTAACCCATCCGGCTACGGAAGTTACCGCGTTGTGCGACATCCGTCGTGAAGAGGTTGAGTGCCACGCGGCTGAATTGGGCGTCGAACAGGTCTTTACAGATACGGACGAAATGCTCGACGCTGGGGGGGTGGACGCGGTCGTCGTGGGCACGCCCATGCCGTGGCACGCGCCTCAGGCCATCGCGGCCTTGGAGCGCGACATCCACGTGCTGAGCGAGGTGACGGCCGGCGTGTCGGTCGAGGAATGCCGCGATTTGACGCGCGCGGCGCGGCGCAGCCGCGCCGTGTATATGATGGCCGAGAATTACGTGTACACCAAGCCCAACACACTGGTAAAAGCGCTGGTCAAGCGCGGCTTTTTCGGCGAGCTGTACTACGCCGAAGGGGCTTATATCCACGAACTGAAAGAGCGCAACGAGACCACGCCTTGGCGGCGGCGCTGGCAGACGGGCGTCAATGGCTGCACCTATGGTACGCATAGCTTGGGACCGGTGCTGACGTGGTTTGCCGGGCAGCGAGTGGTGGCCGTCTGCGCCGTGGGCACTGGGCACCACTACCGCGATCCGCGCGGCGATTTGTACGAAATGGAGGACTCGGTAACCATGATGTGCCGGCTCTCAGGCGGCGGGCTGGCGCACATCCGGGTCGATATGCTCTCGGACCGGCCGCACCACATGGTGCATTATGCGTTGCAGGGGACCGATGGCGCGTACGAGTCAGCCGACGGCTTTGAGGCCACGGCCAAAATCTGGCTGCGCAACCGCAGCGCGCAGCCGCGCTGGGAGCCTTTGGAGGCCCTAGAGGAGTTTTTGCCCGATCATTGGCGGCATCCGCCCGCAGAAGCCCTTGCCGCCGGGCACGGTGGTGGTGACTATTGGGAGGTACAGGACTTTGTTGCGGCTATCCGCGGGGAAAAGGAGCCGACCATTGGTATCGACTTAGCGATGGACATGACCTTGCCCGGCCTCGTCAGCCAACAGTCAATTGCCCAAGGGTCGGCTTGGGTGGCCGTGCCCGATTCGCGCAACTGGACCTGAAGGAGTGAGATAATGTCCAAGCCCAAAATCATGTTTTACCACGACGGGCGGCACCCGCTGATTTACATGTACGAGCCGCCGATCCAGAAGGAGGAGTATGAGCAGGGGGTGGACGAGCTGTTGGGCACGCCGGTCGAAGCCATCATGTTTTGCCTCGGCGATGGCCGCACGGTGCTACACGACACCGAGGTCGGGGAGCTGTGGGGGCACAATATGAAGCGGTGGCCGCATCTGATTTTTCGCCGCGCCCACCAAAATGCCCGCGACCTAATTCGCAAGGGGCACGATCCTCTGCGCCTGATTTGCGACCGCGCCCACCAGTACGGCAAGCAGGTGTATCCGACGCTGTTGGTACAGCAGGGCCGGGGGCCGCGGGAAGAGGACGTGCGCTGCTCGGATTTCCGCTTTGACAATGCCCATCTCGAAATCGGTGCGCAAGACGGTGTGCCCGACGACTATCCCGGCTACACCTGTCTCGACTTCAAGCACAAAGAAGTCCGCGACGAGCGCTTTGCCCTGATTGCCGAGACGCTAAAAAAATATCCGGTCGATGGCTTTGAGTTGCAGATGAACTACCAGCCCTACTACTTCCACCCAGACGAGGTCGATGCTGGCCGCGAGATTATGACCGAGTGGGTGCGCAAAGTGTATCGCGCTGTCAAGCGGAGCGGCAAGCAACGCGAGTTGGCCATCCGCATCCCCTATAGCATCGAGGGGTGCTATGCCGTCGGCATGGACGTCGAAGCGTGGTTGCGCGAAGGGCTAGTCGATGTGCTGATCGGCCAGGCGTTTTCCGGCCCCGAACTGTTGGATTCGACCGTTGATTTTCGGCCCTTGGTTGCGGCGGCCGAGGGCACGGGTTGTCGGGTGCACGCGGCCTTGCAAAGCCACGTGGACTCGGATCGCTTGGGGGAGGCGACCATTGAGATGGTGCGCGGGGCCGCCTGCAACTACTGGGCGCAGGGCGTTGATGGCTTGTACTTGGCGCACTGGTTTGGGAATTGGCCGTACCAAGCTTCTTTTTACGAGAAGCTGCGGGAACTGCCCTATCCAGAGGTCATGGCCGCGCGCGACAAAATTTACTACATACCAACCGTGACCGGGCGCTACCCCGAACCCACCACCGAGCCGGGGACGACCATGCAGCTACCGGCCTATTTGCAAAAGGGCCACAAGGCTTCCATCACCTTGTCGGTCAGCGACGATTTGCGACGCTGGGCCAAGGTCGGCCGGGTACACGAAGTGTTGCTGCGGGTACGGGTGATGAGTCACACTGAGCGCGACCGACTGAAGTTCTATCTCAATGGCCGGGAGTTGCCCGCCAGTCTGTTGCGCAAGATCAACGAAATGTACCGAATGTCGGCTCCGCGCTATCGCACGGGGTCGGGATATTGGTACGCGTTTAGGCTGGATGCCAAACACTGGCCGAAAAAGGGGAACAACACGCTCGCAGTCGAATTGGTACGGCGGGATGCCCAAGCGCTGCCAGAAATTTTTGTGCGCGATGTGGAGTTGGATATCAAATATCTGATGGGGCGCAATTATCACCGCGGCCAAGACATAGACCTGGGGCCGAGCGAACCGTCGGGAATAGGAGTTGATGGACGACAAAGGATGAGATTTAA
>JAPOYQ010000012.1 GCA_026706505.1 Gemmatimonadota bacterium | reverse complement strand
CCATGCATACTATGTCATCAGGTCTTCAATCTTATGGTTTTTAAAATTCGCATCGAATGGAAATCATGACCTCAACTTCGAATTTCTTATCTCCAGCTAGTGACTATCGAGAGCAAACACCTGTCCTGCAGATAAATGCCTTGCGTAAAAGCTATGGTAAGCTTGTCGCTGTTCAAAACGCAAGTTTTACCGTATACCCACAACAGGTCTTTTGTTTGGTAGGGCCCAACGGAGCAGGTAAAACATCTATCATAGATTGCATTGTAGGATTAAAAAAGCCTGACTCTGGAGGCATTGACTTGTTTGGTGAAAGAATCCCTGATCTGAGACGACGTAAGGACATACGTAGTAGAATCGGCATCCAATTTCAGGAGGATTCTCTCTACTATGATATTCGGGTCAGAGAGGCTCTACACCTTTATGCGAAGATGTATCAGAACCCTATTGATCCTGATGAGTTGATCGACATTTTTGAGTTGCAACGCCAGCAGAAGACTGCCTACAAAGACCTGTCAGGTGGAGAAAGACGTAGGCTGCTCATTGCCATTGCCTTAGTAGGCAAACCTGCGCTGCTGATCCTCGATGAGCCGTCGAGTAACTTGGACCCGCATTTGCGCCGGCAACTCTGGGACGTCCTGAATCACTATCGCAATCGGGGCCTTACCATTGTCATGACCACTCACAACATGAAAGAAGCCCAGCAGTACAGCGATGTGGTTTGCGTGGTGAACCAGGGCGAAATCATTGCCTCCGGCTCAGTACCGCAACTACTCGAACAGTTTCAGTTAAACCTCAAAGTGGAGGTGGAAACCGAAGTCGATCCCGAAACCTTGGCAGACTGTCCTGGAGTAACTCACGTCGATGGCAATTCTCAGGGCGTGTCCATATATGGTAAGGATGAGGCATTTAGGGAGGCAGTTATAGATCGTCTTAACAGCTTGAACATACATCAATTTTCTGTAAAAACCGCGGATCTTGAAGATGTGTACCTATTCGCTACGGGAAGTCGATATATGCGCTATAGTCAAAAAGATACAAAAAACGATCAGAGCATCGAATCTGAGGCTCCTTTCGTCGAGGGCAAACAGCTTCTTCAGCAGGCACTTGATTCTTCCAACCCTGACCAATTATATGAGGCACAGAAATTGTTCGACCGCGCTCGCCAAGACGGCCATCACGAGGAATTTGCACTGTATTATCTGGCTTTGTGCGAATATCGCCTCGCTACGCTCTTTGCGGCCACTCCTGGCGAACAGGCCGAGAGCATCAACCGAACCATAGAGCACCTCAAAGGGGCTATTGAGTTGGAAGACAATTTCAGCGACTCCCATGCCCTCTTAGCTAGTGCCTATGGTCAAAAGCTAGGTCTGAAGCCTCACTTGGGCATGGCGCTAGGCCCTGAGACCAAAAGAGTCCTTGAAAAATCCAAGCGACTTGATGGCAACAATCCCCGCGTTGTCCTAATAGATGGAATGAGCGACTACTATACTCCTGCTATGTTCGGCGGAGATAAGCAGCGGGCCATCTCTAAGATGGAGCATGCTCTTGAGCTATTCGCCAAAGAGGAAATTCGCGATCCTCTCCAACCCTCTTGGGGCTACGACGAAGCCTGTGCTCAATTGGGTATCATGCGTCAAGAGGCCGGAGACATTGAGGGCGCAAGGGAAGCCTTTGTCAAAGCCCTTGAAGTGAATCCTAACAACGGCTGGGTGAAATCCCAGTTGCTACCGGGACTAGACAGTTAATCGCGATGGATAAGAATGTTTCCCTGCAATTCGTCCCTCTCTCCCGCTATTAGCCGAGCCGTATCGCCGTTGGTCGAAATGGAATAGCACAGCGATGGGCTTCCGGATATTATAGGGCACAAACGCACTCTATAACTGGAGACCATTATGCGTTCGCTAGGGCTGGTTTCACTTTTTAGCATTTGTTTTTCTTTGCCGACCTTGGCGCAGGGTCAGGCTTTCGTCCAAGGACAGGTCGTCGATGAAACAGAACGACCAATGGCCTTTGTCAATGTGCAAATCATCGACACCACCGACGGCGCAGTAACAGGACGCGACGGCCGCTTTGCCTTTTCCACTCGGCACCTTGGATCACACGACCTGAGTGCCTCCTTCATCGGCTTTGAACCCGCCCGGAAGGCCCTGCACTTGGCTGCGGGCGATACCACAACAGTGCGATTGGTGCTGCGGCGCATCCTCATTGAACTCGGTGAAACCGTCGTCACCGTTAGCACCTACACCACCGGAGAGGATGAGACCGTTACCCTTGCTCCCTTAGATGTAGTCACAACTCCTGGGGCTTCTGCCGATATTTTTCGCGCGTTCAAAACCTTTCCCGGCGTTGCCACCGTAGATAATGGTGCTGGTCTTTTTGTTCGGGGGGGTGATGTGAGTGAGACCGTCATCTTGCTCGATCAAGCTACGGTGGTGCATCCCTACAAATACGAATCGCCCACTGGCGGAGTATTCGGCACGATTCCTCCCTTTATGGTGAAGGGTACGGCCTTTTCCACCGGCGGATTCTCCGCCCGCTACGGCAATGCACTTTCTGCGGTACTAGCAATGGAGAGTCTAGACATGCCCCTGCAACGGAGCTATACGCTTGGCTTGGGCCTTGCTGCTGGTGCTGTGGGCCTCGACTTGCCCCTTATTGACGATAAGCTCGGCCTGCGCTTTACGGGGAATCGCAGCTTTACCGATCTCCTGTTCCGCATCAACGGTCACCGCGACAAATTCGTTACTACTCCGCAGGGGCACGACGGCAACCTCAATCTGATCTACCAATATTCGCCTACCGGACGCCTTGAGTTCTTCAGCTTCGACGCGGGTGACAAGATCGGCGTACAGGTTACAGAGCCTTCGTTTGACGGTCTTTATCAAAACCGCACGGATAGAGCCTTGCACAATCTCCAGTGGACGGATGTATGGGCCGATTGGTTCATACAGACTAGCGCCTCGCTCAACCAGTACGAGACCCGGCGGCAATTGGGCAACCTAGACTTGGCTCCCCGCGACTGGACCGGCAAAATTCGCACAGACTGGGAACGCGTCCTCGGTGCTTTCGGGATCTTGCGCCTCGGTGCTGAAATGGAGCACGCTGACAACCGATTCGTGGGCAGGATTCCCCAAGGCGATATTCTCGACCCCGAGGCAGAGGTTTTTGAACTCGACACTTCCTACGGTGCCCGGCGCAGTGGTGCCTACTTTGAGGTCGATTTCAAACCCGTACGCCGCATTGTCGCCAATGTCGGGATGCGCGCCGACCACCACAATTTGAGCGACGGTTTTGTCATAGATCCACGCCTGTCTGCGCGGTATCAGTTTTCCGAGGACACAAATGCTCGACTCGCGTGGGGCATCTATCACCAATTCCCCGCACCATTTAAATACAACCCCACTAGCGGCAACCCCAATCTGGGACCTCAACGCGCCCAACATTGGATAGGCGGCCTGCACCACGAACGCGGGGAACTCCTAGTACGGCTGGAGGCTTACTACAAACCCTACCGCGATCTCGTCCTAGATGACCCCGACCTGAACCTTGCAAATGCGGGTAGCGGCCGGGCCTCTGGAGTTGACTTCTTTTGCAAGTACGGCGCTTTTCTCAATACGCGCTTGAGTGGGTGGATGGCCTATAGTCTGCTGAGGTCGCGCCGATTGCAGGTGCGCCACCTAGAGTTTGAGATGCTACGCGAAGAAGCCCCTTCACCGTTTGATGTCACGCACAATCTGACCTTGGTTACAAAAATGCAGATCGTCCGCACCCTTAGTGGCGGCCTGACCCTGAAATACGCCACCGGCCGACCCATCACCCCAGTCGTCGGTGCCGTTCCCGTAATAGACAAAAGCTACTACTTGCCCGTGGAAGGACCCGTCGGCTCAGAACGGCTACCGTCCTTTCAACAGATAGATGGGCAGTTGAGCTATGTGCATTTCTTTGGCTCCGGGCACCAAGCGGTCTTCTACTTGGCGGTCAACAATCTGCTCAACCGCACCAATGTGCTCGATTATGATTACAGCATCGACTATACCCAGCGCCAGCCACGCACCACGCTCTTTCGCCGGTCCATTTACTTTGGCACCACTGTCTCCTTGAACTATTGACCTTAACCAAAGGGGTTATTTATGATACACTTTCTGCTCTCACTCGCTTTCATTTTCTCAATCACCTATCCCTCCCTCGCCCAATCCGGTGACAGTCTTATCGTCAGTGGAAAACAGATGCTGCAAGCCGGTAAAAATGCGGGCGATCTCGACGCTATGTATGCAGCCAGAGCGACGTTCGAGCGCACCCTAGCCGACACGGGTCTGGTGGCGTGGGGCCACTACTACATCGCTTTGGCCGATTACCGCATTGCCGGCCTATTAGAGGGAGAAAGCAAAGACCAGGCTTCTGAACACCTCAATGCCGCTGTCGAGCACTTGAAAAAGGCTACCGAGCTTGATCCACAAGCGGCCGAAGCATATTCCTTGCTGTCGAGCGTGTACGGGTGGCAAATCGGCCTGAGCCCTATGAAAAGCATGCTCCTGGGCCCCAGAGTAGGAAAGGCCGCCCAGAAAGCCAAGCAACTCGCCCCCGACAATCCGCGCGTGGTACTGAGCGCGGCCATCAGCGATTTTAATACCCCCGAAATGTTTGGTGGAAGCAAAGAAAAGGGCCTGCAAGGGTTCCAGCGCGCTGCCGAACTCTTTGCCCAAGAAGAGCCGACCAATCCCATCCATCCAGTATGGGGGCACAGGGAAGCCTACGCTTGGCTCGGCATCGCTTACCAGAATCAGGGTGAGCTGGAGTCGGCGCGAGCGGCCTTTGAAAAGGCGCTTGAGATTGATCCAGATTTTGGTTGGGTCAAGTACGCGCTGCTGCCCGGATTGGAAAAAGCCAATTCACCGGATGCGCCGTGAGCAAACGACCGCTAGCTGGTGCGCCGCGAAAAGCGTCTAATCGGCTCTAGCGGCGTTTTTTGCCGCGCGGTCTGTGTCTGCGTCCTCGGCCGTTGCGTTTGGCGCGGATGTCGTCCAAGTCGGGTGCCGTGCCTTCCCAATTCGCGTGGATGCGGTTGGCGTTGAGCAGGCGCTTGAGGTCGTGGAGGTTGCGGTCGCCGACCAAGGTCAGGGCCTTGCCGGCTCGGCCCATGCGCCCGGCCCGGCCCGTGCGGTGGGTGTAGATTTCGGCGTTAAAGGGAAAGTCGTAGTTGATGACGTGGGTGACGTGCGAAAAGTCCAAGCCGCGCCCGGCCACGTCCGTGGCGACCATAAAGCGGATCTTCTGCTGACGGAAGCGGCGGAAGATGGAGGTGCGCCGCTCTTGGTCTAGCCCGCCGTGGATGATGTCAACCGAGCGGACGCGCCTTTGTAGGTCGCGGAACAAGTCGGATGCTTTGTCGCGCGAGTTGCAGAATATGATGCCCTGTTGGATTTCTTGATCCTCAATGTAATCGACGAGTGCGTCACTGCGACGGCGGGAGACGTGGAGGAAGTGATGGGCGAGCGATTGAGGCGCCCGCTGGTCGCGGTTGAGATGGATGCGCTCGGGCGACTTGAGGTATTGTTGGGTCAGCCGCTCTATCTCCGGCGGCATAGTAGCGGAAAAAAGCAGGGTTTGGTGTTCCTGCATGATGCAGGACAGGATAAAGTCCACGTCTTCGATAAATCCCATCTTGAGCATCTCATCGGCCTCGTCGAGGACCACGGTTTTGACGTGGGTCAGGTCGAGGCTGTGATTCCATATAAAGTCGATGAGGCGGCCGGGCGTGGCCACGAGCACATGGACGCCGTGGTTGATTTTGGCCTTTTGGATGTCCATGTCAAAGCCGCCGTAGATGGCAAACGGTACCACACCTGAGTGTTGGGCGATTTCGTCCACCTCTTGGACGTATTGGAGTGCCAATTCACGGGTGGGGACCAAGATGAGGGCTTGGATGGCGTTGAGCGACTCGTCTGTGGCTTGGATTAGGGGAATGGCACAGGCACCGGTCTTGCCAGAGCCGGTTTCGGCTAGGCCCATGACGTCTTTGCCGGCGATAATATGGGGAATGGTTTGTTCTTGGATGGGCGTCATGTCCTCGTAGCCCATCTCGTCGAGTGCTCTGAGGATATAGGGTGCTAGATCAAGCTCGGTAAACTGCATAAATCCTATCTATTGGGTTGAAAGGGCAGGAAATGCGTGCGGCGGGGCGGGACGCCAGCGAATGCGCGTTAATCATTATAAGTTATAAACTTAGGGAAAAAAGCTAAATGTGCAATAGACCGCGTTGCGCGGAAGCGGCTGGGGCTTAATTTGTAATTCAAAAGACAAGGAGATAAAAGATGGCAGAAGTGCGGGTGCGCATCGCGCCTTCGCCGACCGGCCCCATGCATGTAGGGACTGCGTATCAAGCGCTGTTCGACTGGGTGTGGGCACGGAAAAACGAAGGGCAGTTTGTGCTGCGCATTGAGGATACCGACCAAGCGCGGTCGCAAAAGAAGTACGAAGATGAGCTCATGCAGTCGCTGCGGTGGCTGGGGCTGACGTGGGATGAAGGCCCCGATGTGGGTGGCCCCTACGGCCCGTATCGGCAGAGTGAGCGCTTGTCCATCTACGCGGAATACGCTGCGAAATTGGTTGCCAGTGGGCACGCCTATCCCTGCTTTTGCACGAGTGAACGACTGGCCGCACTCCGGGCGGAGCAGCAGGAGCGCAAGGAGCATGTCGGCTACGATGGCCATTGCCAAGGGCTGTCTACTAAAGAGGTAGAGGCCAAGATGCTGGCGGGATGTACGCACGTGATTCGGCTGGAGATGCCGAAGGAGGGAGCATGTGTAGTCGAGGACATGCTCCGGGAGCCGATTTCCCTGGAGTGGGGGAATATGGACGACCAAGTGCTGATGAAGTCCGAC
>JAPOYQ010000595.1 GCA_026706505.1 Gemmatimonadota bacterium | reverse complement strand
GCATTGCGTCCGGTGGCATCGATTCCCGCCCGGCGCAGTACTTGCTCGGCCGCAACCCGCTGGACCGCGAGATCATCTGGCACGATCTCAAGCGCTCGCGGCGCGGTCAGGACGGCACGCCACCGGGCGCGGTGGACACCGCGCTGTGGGATTTTGCCGGCAAACTCTACGACGCGCCGATTTACGAGCTCTTGGGCGGGGGTTGGCGCAAGAAATTGCCAGCCTATGCCTCGACCTACCACGGCGACGAAAACGGCGGTTTGACGACGCCGGACGACTTTGCGCAATTCGCGCTGCGCTGTAAGGAAGAGTACGGCTATCCAGCGTTTAAGATCCACGGCTGGGTCAACGGGCCGATTGACCGCGAGGTGGCGGCGGTGTTAGCCATTCGCGAAGCGGTGGGCGACGATATGGATTTGTTGCTCGATCCGGCCGGGTGTTTTCCCACGTTTGAGGACGTGCTCAAGGTGGGCCGTGCCTGTGACGAGGCGCGCTACATGTGGTATGAAGATCCATTTAGGGGCGGCGGGTTTTCGCGCTTCGCCCACGTCAAGCTGCGCGAGCTGATCAAGACGCCGATGCTGATGGGCGAACACGTGCGCGGGCTGGAGGCCAAGGCCGATACAATTACCGCTGGTGCCACCGACTTCGTGCGCGCCAATAGCAGCGTCGATGGCGGCATCACCGGGGTGATGAAAATTGCCGCTATGGCTGAGTCGCACGGGCTGGACGTGGAGTTGCACGGCGGCAGCCTGGCGCACCGCCACATCATGGCGACCTTGCGCAATGCCAACTATTACGAGTTGGGTTTGGTGCATCCTCTGGTCAACGATACCAAGCCGGCGGTCTATAGTGAGAGATGCTGGCTTGACGAGTTGGATTCGGTAGATGAGAACGGCTGTGTGGAAGTGCCAGAAGGGCCGGGGTTGGGCGTGGAGGTGGACTGGGACTGGATCGAGGACCACAAGACTGGGGAAACGGTTTACGAGTAACGCACAGTGGTATCCTGATCCGATTTTTGCGCGATCAATGGTGCGCTGAACTAAGCGTCCACGGTGGTAAGAAGACGCGGATTCCAACCTAAACATAAAGGCATTGGGATTGTATACAATGGGAGCTATATTTGCTAATGCCGAAAGAGGAGAGAGACGATGAAGGAGTACGATGTAGAGTGGCTGGAGGTAAAGACACTAAAAAAAGGCAATCTGGAGTTGGGGCACATTAAGAAGGGCCGTTATTTGAGCCCCCCTGATTTGGCTGGAGTAGAATTTTCTCAATACATTCCCAAAGATAATATCTATGGGATTTATGCGGAGAGTGCCAAACAGGCTGAGTGCTACTTTAGTCAGTTCTGTCAACAGAAGCGCATTAAGTGTATGCGTGTGCCTAAGGGTACGGAGAAGACTCCTGATTTTGTGTTTTATCCATCGGGACAGAAAGTGGCTGTGGAAGTCAAGTGGCGAGGAGATGATGGAGGAATAACAAAGGAGAATGGTCTCATTGATCGTGCTCCTTATGGTATAGGTCGTTGGGTATATGATCAAATAAGAGAGTCTTCAAAGCAATTCAAGACGTTTTGGGAACAGGGCATCCCTACGATGCTACTTCTCGTGGATGGTTCTTCTGAGTCTCGATTGGAAGAATATGAGATAGAACGTGGCATGTATGGGCATGAGGTAGTGAAGCTTAAAGTTCATTCTGATTGGACTGAATGTGTGGGTATAAGGAATGAGTATGAGTATCGGATGGCCAATGGTAATCGTCAAAGAGTAAGTGCGGTTGCTCATCTTCAGAGTTATGGAAAAGTGAGTGGGAATGATCCTAACATCGTGTATCACCCTGAAGTTTATCATAGACTTTATGTCTGCTATAATCCGTTTGCGGACTATCCTTTAAGTCAAGAGTGGTTGAAGGATATAGATTTTTCAATGGTTGATTTGATCGAAGGGCAAAACGAAAGATAAATATAAATTGTTAGAAGCTGTTATGACCCTCAGTACACAATACCATATTTACGTTGCCGTGCAGCCCTGTGTCAGGTTAATTGATTTACGACCGAAAGGAGCTTACTAATGGCAAAGACAACCGTCGAAATCCCCGATCACAAAATGGCAGAGTTGGAAGCCTACAAAGATCGTCTAGGCGACCTATTGTTGCTAGGATTGTCTCAGGTCAAAATTCAGGAAGCCCTGTTGCTCTATAAGCGGGGGCTTATATCGATTGGCCGGGCAGCAGAAATTGCCGGTCTGACAGAACAGGAAGTAGTGCAACAGGCTCGGGCCTTTGGAATCCAACCCCGCTGGAGTGAGACCCAGGTTCAAGAAGAACTGACGTGAAGGTCTTTTGTAATTCCGGACCTCTGATGGCACTAGGTAAAATTGGTGCTTTGGATATTCTCTTTCGACTATTCGGGCAGGTAAGTATCCCCACAAATGTTCATCGAGAGGTCGTCGTCGAGGGAGGGAGGCAAGGGCACATAGATGCAAAGAGGGCCGAAATAGCAATCCGCCAAAATCAACTCATCGTTGAGGAGATAGCCTCGGATGATTTACCCTCTAGGATCGCCTCACTAGATCTGGATGCAGGAGAAAAAGAAGCTATTTATCTCAGTACCCAAGAATCGGATAGCCTAATACTACTCGATGACCTGAAGGCTAGAGAAGAAGCTAAAAGGCTCGGTTTGACTGTCAAAGGCACATTAGGCATGCTCGTTCAAGCCTATCGAGAAAACTTGATTTCCTCTGCTGAAGTCAATGCTTTTATGGAGACTATCATCACTCACGACGATATCTGGATTTCAGCCGATCTGTGTCGAGAGGTGCTCAAGAGAATCGACATAGGGCAGTAACCCACCTCAGTCGTTGCCCTTTTATAGGAAGCTCCCATACGCTATCTGGAAATATCCAGTGTCCGTCTGTATTCACTTCTGTTGAGGAAAAAAAAATGATTGATCTGAGCAAGTACCGCATCATCGACCTATCGCACGAGATGATTCCTGGAGAGCAGAAAATCGACGGGCACTACCTGCATGGCGAGCCCTTTTTCGGTCGCTCTGTGGAGGTGCAGGAGTTTATGGCCTACGGGGCTCGGATGCACTTCATTCAGAGCCAGACGCACAATGGTACGCACTGCGAGGGGGCCTACAAATACCTAGATGAAGGGCCGGACATGGCCGGTATGCCGTTGGCGTCCTACATTGGCGAGGCCGTGGTCTGCGATCTGTCGCACAAGGGGCCAGGAGAGGGAATCCGCGCCGACGAATTTCGTCGGGCAGGGGTGCAAAGCGGCGATATTGTGCTGGTGCGCACCAATCCCGGACACAGCGGAGAGCTACCTTACTTCGAAGCCGAAGTGCTGGACTTTTTTATCGAAACGCGAATCAAATTGCTGGCTTCGAGCGGCGGTTTGTACTACGGTCCATCCTCTGTGCCCAACGCTCACATCGATGCCGAGCGCCGACTGCTGGAAGAGGGCATTCCCATGGTGGACGCCCTCTTGGGATTGGAGCAACTGACAAAGGATCGCGTCTTTTTTATCGCTCTGCCGCTCAAGATGCAGCGGGTCACGGCTAGTTGGACCCGGGCCATTGCGCTAGAAGAGATCGATTGAGCGCTCAGCTCAGTGTGACGACTTCTTGTTCGACGATTTCCTTGATGTGGGTAAAGGAGGCCGGTGAGGCTAGTTCCAAGGTTTCCGGCGAGAGGCGAGCCTTGACCTCTGGGGAGAAACGGTCTAGACCGCCGCGCACGCTTTCGTGTTGCTGCATGTAGCGCAGCGTGAGAAAGCGGCGGTCGCGGTCTTCGGGCACCCAGGAGAGCGCGCCGTGGGTGACCAACTCGGAGATGATGACCACATCGCCGGCCTTGGGCGTTACATTGAGCACTCCCTCGGGCACTTCGGTGCTGAAGTACTCGTCGTTGTATCCATCCTCTGTATAGCTTTCGGGGTAGAAAAGCGACCGCGGATAGTCGAAGTGGGTCTTGTGGCTGCAGGGGAGAATAATAAGCCCGCCGTCGCCGGGATAGACGTCGGTCAGGTAGAAGAAGAAGACTAGATCATTGCACTGGACTTTGCCGCCGATTGTACTGTAGCGTCCCTGCTCTGGATTGAGGGCTGGTGACCCGGGTACGCCGCCGTGCAGGGGATGGAAGGGCTTGCCGTGGACATCGACCATCAGATTGCCGCTGGTCAGGCGCGGCCGATCGTCGGTCAACTCCTTGAGGATGGGCCAAGTTTTGGGGTGTAGGGTCAGCGTTTCGAGGGCCTTGTCGAAGGCGAAGGCATTGATATACCAGTTGAAATGCTCGCGCTCGAGATTGATTTCGAGGCCAGCGGGCACCTCCTCCGGTGGCGTGTCAATGTAGCGCTGGGCCGCGTCTTGGGCCGCTTTTAATTCCGCTCCTTGCACCACGCCTTTGAGGTGGAGGTAGCCGGTCAAGTCAAAAAAGTAGCGCTGTTCGGGGGTCATGCTGTACCTCTTTATGCAACGATTTGGAAGGAATAGAGCTGGCTTTGACGCAGGCTGAAATGCAGGCGCACCGGCTCCTTGAGTTGTGCCAGCGTGCGGCCGCTGCGCCACTGGACTTCGTGGGTCGTGCAATCTGCGTTTAGCGGCAGACACTCGCCTAGGGAAAAACCATCGATGACCGCCCCGTAGAGGGTGCGCACCTCGACGCGCATTTCGCCCTGGCTGGCGTCGGCGTTGATCCGGAGGGCGTTGCCCTCGTCAAAGCGCAGCGGTCGGGTCGTCAGACTTCCCGGCTGGTCTCCTGAAGCAATAGAGACAAAGCCATCTACGCGCAATTCGGCGATACCTAGGGCATCGCCACGCAAAGGCCGGCCGTTGTGCTGCGTGCCCAATAAATCGTTGATGCCGGCGTGCGGGATATTCGAGCCGCGATAGTAGATGCGGATGCATTCGTCCTCGACTTGGACGTGATCGATGTACAAGCGCTTTTCGTCCCAGGCTTGCTCGTCTCCGCGGAGGAAGACTTGGCGGTCGCAGACCCGCGTCCATTGGCGGCCGTCGCGGCTGAAGGTGAGTTGGGCGTCTATGGTGTAGTTAGTACCCGCTAGCGGTTGGGAATCGCCGGTGAACTCGTGATAGACATTGAGAAATCCGAGGTAAGCGCCTTGGTATGGCAGCACGGGCATATAGTAGAACTCAGTGCCAGGGCCGTCGCGCTGGTCTGGGGTGAGCACTTCTTCGATGTGAGTCCACGAAGCAGCGTCAATGCTCTCGGCCCGCCCCATGCGCCGGGTGGGAAAAACCGAGGCGTCGTAGGGCACGCCCCTGTTGCGCCAGGTGCGCTTTTTGTGGTGGCCGTTGGGCCGCAAGTACATGACGTACAGTCCGTAGCGCTGGTCCCAAAACAGGGACTGAGAGGCATCGCCCGTGGGGGCGATCACTGGATTGGGCTGGTGCGCGGTCCAGCGCAGCCCATCGGGCGACCAAGCCATGCCCACCCCTCCCGCGTAGTAGTAGGCCATTTTGTAGCGCCGCGCCGGATCTTGTTCGCGCTCGTCTTTGGCGACCGTCATGTCATGGGCAAAGCCCGCTGGCAGGGCGAGCAGATTGTTGGCCGTTGACCCATTGAATTCGACTATTCCCAGTTCGGGGCGCTCGAAGTGGATGCCATCCTCTGAGACGGCGTAACACAAGCCGGGGTTATTTACTTCGGGGTAAATGCTGTACCAGAGATTATATGTGCCTTTGTCGCGGTTCTTAACTACATCGCAGTAGAGGAAGCGCTGTCCCTCCCAAGGTTTTTCCATCTCGAAGACGGGATTCTCCGCGAGTTTGCGTGGCTGATGCACAAAGCGGGCGGCGTTTTCCAGCGAATCGATCAGCAGGTCATCGAGGAAGAGTTGGCGTTCGGGGCCGATATCGACGATGGGGGGCAGGCGTTCGACCAGCAGTTCGTTCATACGGTCAATTCTAGTGTGTCGCGCGTGGTGATTTCCTTGCGGTCGTTGAAGTCGCGCACGGCGATTAGTTCCAAGGTTTCGGGAGACAATTGGGCCTTGACGCCGTCGGGAAAGGGGTCGGAGGGGCCGATGTGCTGTACGCCGTAGCGCAGAGTGAGAAAGCGGCGGTCGCGGTCTTTGGGCTCCCAGGAGAGGGCGCCGTGGGTGAGGTGTTCGGACATAATGACTACGTCGCCGGCTCTAGGCGTGGGATTGGCCACTCCTTCGGGCACTTCAGTGCTGAAATAATCGTCGTTGTATCCCCCGTCTGGGGTGTAACTTTCTGGATAGAAGTAGTGGAGTTCGCGCAGGAAATTGGCCTTGTGCGAGCCGGGTACGACAATGAGCCCGCCGTCGCCGGGCAAAACGTCGGTCAGATAAAAGAAAAACACCAAGTCGTTGTTGTATATTTTGCCGTCCTTGACAAAACTGCGACGCCAGCCCGGCCGGTCTTTGCGCAGGTCTGATTCGAGGCCCGAATGCAGGGGATGAAAAGGTTTGCCGTGGACATCGACCATCATATTGCCCCCGCCTAGCTTGGGTTTGCCGCCGGTCAGTTCGAGCAGGATGGGCCAAGTTTTGGGGTGCATCGTCAGCCGTTCGAGGGCCTTGTCAAAGGCGAAGGCGTAGAGATACCAGTTGAAGTGCTCACGGTTGAGGTCGATGCGAAAGCCCTCTGGTAGCTGGTCTGGCGGCGAGTCGATGTAGCGCTGGGCTGCATCTTGGGCGGGGCGGAGTTCGCTCTCACTCAGAACACCGCGCAAATGGAGGTAGCCGGTTAAATCAAAAAAATAGCGCTGTTCGGGGGTCATCATCTCGTTTCCCTGTGATACCAGTGGCTGGTGAGTTATATTGATTCCGACTCTGTCGGACGTAAAAGTACAAGTAACCAAATACGGCTCCGGACTTCAAGGGGTTCCAACTC
>JAPOYQ010000379.1 GCA_026706505.1 Gemmatimonadota bacterium | reverse complement strand
TGGATCCGCAAGACGGCAAGCGCCGCTGGAAGCGCGGGCGCTACGGCCACGGCCAACTCATCCTGATAGACGATATCCTGCTAATAATGAGCGAATCGGGCGATGTGGTACTGGTCGAGGCCCGCCCGGACCGCCACGTCGAACTAGCGCGCATGACGGCCTTTGATGGCAAAACTTGGAATCCCCCGGCCTTTGCCACACCCTATCTGTTGGTGCGCACGGACAGCGAGGCCGCCTGCTACGAGTTGGCGCTGGCAGACGGTGCCATGTAGGGGACGGTTTGAAACCGTCCCCTACAAATTTAATATGCCCGTAGGGGGCGTTTACAAACCGTCCCCTACGTAAGGAGGAAAGTCATGAAAGACTATTCGCACATTCAGAAGCCGGATTTGGGCTACTGCTATGAGTTCGCCACCGACGAGCTCGACGCGATGGACGAATGCTTGGAGGCGCACGGTTTCGCGATAATCAAAGACGTGCTGCCGCCGGAGATCGTCGCCAAGCTCAAGCAGGCGGTGTGGGACGGCGCGGACCCAGAGCGCACGTTGCAGCCGGGCGAGAGCCGCACGCGGCACGCTTGGATCGAGTCCGGTCCGGGTGCTTGGGAGTTGATTGACTACGAGCCTTTCATGGACATTCACCGGCACCTGATCGGCACGGACGAGCTGACGATCCACCGCTCGGCTGCTATCATCCGCCGGACCGGTTCCGCCCCTGTAACGTGGCATACCGATTGGTGCGGCTATTCGACCGAGATCAAAAATTCGGGCGATGTGCTCAATCGCGGGTTGTGGCCATCGGGCAAGTGGTTCTACCTGACCGGGTCGCGGCCCGAGCATGGTGGTTTGTGCGTTATTGAGGATTCCCATGTCGAGGACTGGGAAGGGCCAGAGGGATTTAGCATGACGACTGACCGGCGCTCCTTTTACCCGGAGGGCACGGAGGAACGCGCGTACAACGGCTTTGACATCCCCGGCCTCGTCCCCCTTTTCACCAACGGCGGCGACATGATCGTCTTCGCCCATCGCACGTATCACGGCGCGTTCCCCAACCGCATTGAAGAAACGCGCCTTTCTTGCGCCATTGGCTTCCGCGACCGCAACCACCGCATCGAGATCCCTTGGGAAATCCCCGAGGAAGGCCAGTGGTTTTTGGCCAACCTACCCGATCACTTGCGCCGCTATACGGACGGGTACACGAGCATCAATTTGGCGTGGCAGGGCTGACCGACCGAGGTTAATCCTCACGGCGTGGACGGACCACGGTTTCGCCGTCCGGTTCGATGAGGGGGTGGTGGTAGATGTAGGGCGGCTCGAGTACTGCCTGCTGCGCCTCGGTCAATTCCGACACCCATGCTGGCTGGTTGACCTCGTACGTGCCGCCGGCGTAGTGCAGATACTTCGGCGTGTATCGATAGAGCAGAGCGCGGCGGTCGTGGTCCGCCTGCCACGGCAGGGCACCGTGCAAGGTGTTCTCGCTGAAGATGACCATGTCACCGGCCTTTAAGGGCACTTGGTACACGACCTCTTGGTGCTCCTCCCAAGTGGTGATTTTCGGCGGGCAGGAATAGTTCACTTTGTGGCTGCCTGGGATGACGCAGAGGCCGCCGTCGCCGGGATTTTGGTCGTGCAAAGTGTACTGGACGACGAGCAGGCCGCAGCGCATCTGGCCGTTGGTGTACGCGTAGAAGCGGGAGCCGTTGAAGAGGACGTTGGTGGTGCCGTGGATGCGCAGACCTTCGATCCCCTTGGAACCGTTAATCATTAACGGCTCGTGGTCGAGCTTCCAGCCGCGTCCGTGCAGGGTGTTGAGGTAGGGGAGGAGCTTGCGGTGCGCGAGCAGGTCGCGGAATGGCTGGCAATGAGGCTGCTCCCAAGCAAGCATGCCGGTGAAGATGCTGCGCTTATGCAGCCCAGCCATGTTGCCGCTGGGGTCGCCGATTGGGTCTTCGCGGCGCTGGTCCCAGTTGGCGTCAAAAGCGTCGTTGAGCGCTTTGACTTCGCCCTGCGAGAGGAACTCGCGGACGACGATGAAGCCCTGCAAGTCGAAGAGAAATTTTTCAGTGTCGTTCACGTCGATTCTGACCTCCCATCAGTCGTTGAATTAACCACTCCGCCCCAAGCGCACATCCTCTGCCGCCAGCCACTCGGCGTAGGGACGCGGCATGGGATCGGGTGGGGGCAGGCCGTTTTCGCGCCGCCAGCGCAGGAGGGGATGGGCGCGGTCCTGCTGGGGTAAGTCCACTCGTTTGCCGTACGCGGCAGACTCGAAGATGCCCATCATGATTTCCACGATGTGATGGCCGGCTTGGCCGCTGCATTCGTGCTCGCGGCCCTCGTCGAGTGCCGCGACGTACTCCTCTACATAGGCGTAGTCGTCTGGGTGGGCCGAACTCTGCGGATCGTAGTCCGCGCAGTAGATGGGTGGGAGCACTTCATAGGGTTCTCTTTGGTCGTTGAGGGCGTAGTGCGGCTGTGGCAGCAGGAACGCGCCGAGGTCCCTTTTCCAGACGAGCTGCGAGAGCACTAAGCGGCCTTCGCTGCCGCAGAATTCTATCACCGGATTGACCGAGGTGGGAAAGCGGTGTTGCAGAAGGGTTGCGGTGACACCGTCGGCGAAGCTGAGCGTCGCCGTGATGTGTTCGCCAGCGATGGTGCCCATGCCCTGCGCAGAGGGCACCACATCCGTCGGGGTGATGGGGTGGCCAGCGGTGCTGGCGGTGGCCGCGATGCTGTGGCACGGGCCGGCGGCCTTGAGCATGTTGTTGATCATGTGGGTGCCGATGTTCATTAGGTTGTAGCCGCCGTAGTAGTTCTTGCCGTGGCCGTGGATGTGGCGCAACTGGCCGATACGTCCCTCGGCAAGGGCTTTGGCTACGGCTTTCATATAGACGCCGACGCGCCCTTGGTGATGCACGGCGATGCGCGCGTTTTTTTCGCGGGCCTTGGCCAGCACCTCGTCGGCTTCCTGGCAATCGACGCACAGCGGTTTTTCAATGTCGATGTGGGCACCGTATTCGAGGACGCGCAGCGCCAGCGAGTGGTGGAATTCCGTGCCGGTGGGAATGGCGACGATGTCGGGTTGGTGCTGGCCCATCATCTCGTCTAGATCGGTGTAGCGGGCCGCGACCCCGAGTTCGTCGCCTAGGGTGTCGAGCAGGTCTTGCACGAGGTCGCAGAGAGCGACGATTTCCGTGCGGGGGTGGGCGTGGTACGCGCGTGCTGCGGCTGTGCCGCGGCCCCGGCAACCTAGTATGGCCACGCGATAGGTTTTCATACCATCCTCCTGGTCTGAGTGTTGGAAGTGGAGAAATCGACGCCTATATTGGAAAGCTGCTGAGGTGAGGTATTATAACAATAGTGGTGCTAAGGAGGAAAATATGGGACAGTTCCACGGGGTGGTACCGGCGATCATCAGCCCGAAAAACGAGGATGGCACTCTAAACGAAGAGGCCTTCCGAGCCACCATGGAGTTCAATATACAGGCCGGCGTACACGGCTTTTGGGTCGCCGGCGGCACTGGCGAGAGCGTCCTGCTCGACGACGAGGAAAACCAGCGCATCGCCGAGATCTCCGCCGACCAGAATGCGGGACGCACCCAGGTCATCATGCACGTAGGGGCCAACACCACGGCGCGGGCTGAGAAATTGGCGGCTCACGCAGCCCAAGCCGGAGTGGAAGCCATCTGCGCGGTGCCGCCCTTTTTCTACCAGGGCGACGACGATGGCGTGGTAGAATACTACCGGGCCGTGGGGGCTGCGGCCGATCGGCCACTGTTTATCTACAATTTGCCTGGCTGCACCGGTCTCGATGTCAGTCCGGCCCTGATGCAGCGCCTAGTCGAGGAAGTGCCTCAGACTACCGGTTTGAAACACTCGTCGCCGATATTCGCCAATCTGATCGAGTTCGTCGGCATGGGGCTAGACGCCTTTATCGGCAGCGGCAAGCTGATGTTGCCAGCTATGACCGTCGGAGCCGTTGGGTCGGTCGATGGTCCTTTGTGCGCGGCTCCGGAACTGTGGATGGCCATTTGGAATGCGTACCAAGCGGGTGATCTGGCCGCCACCCAAGCGGCCCAAAAAAGGGCCAATGCCTTTCACAACACGGTGACGCAATTCGGCTATTTCGGCAGCATTTTGGCCGTAGTCAGTCAGCGCATAGGGATAGAGTGCGGTGCACCTCGGCGGCCGTTGCGATCTGTGAGCCCCGACGAGCGCGAGATCCTGTTGGCGCAGGTGGAGGCTCTTGAGATTACCTCATAGCGGACTATAGACGGGATTGAAAGATATGGAAAGGGGACGAGGTGCGTTGAACCTCGTCCCCTTTTTTGCTGCCTTGCCGGTATGCAGAGCGCTAGTGGCCGATGTGGTTTTTGATGCGGCCCCAGGTGGTGTGCTCTACGGCCGTGGATACGGTCGGGTAGTTGGCCAAATCGACGGTTTCGACGATCACGTAGTCGCACAGATGGTCGCCGTTTGCAGCGGTGTTGAAGCCGCTGCCCGTGCGCCCAAAGATGCTCTGCTGACCGTGGGCTTCCCGGTCGCGATCCATCCACAGGGTGTGCAGACCGATCACCTGATCGGGTGCGAACACGTGCGGAATGCTGGACTCTGGGCCGAGGATGTCGTAGCGCACGAACGGGGGCGAGATTTTCATTTCGTACGTGTATTCGACATTGGGCGACAGGTGGCCGGCGTCCGTTGGCAGGAGAGTGGCCGCGGTGGTGCAATACGGCGGCAGTGCTCCCCAATCCTCTAGGCCAGGCTCCTGCAAGTCGATGGAAATGGTGCCGCCGAGCTGGGAGTCGAACAGCGGGTGGATGTTGATGCGATACCCGTTGTACACCTCCTCGGTGCTCGTCCAGGACATCGGCCCGCCCGAGTGGTCCATGTCCATGTTGAACTCAAGGGTGTCGTCGTTCCACCAATTGCGCTTTACCTCGGACTCGGCTGCACCGAGGGTGTCGTCGGTGACGCGGGCGAATAAATAGAGGGAGTTGTCCGGCGGCGGACTCCAACCCATGCGATAGCTGGCCGAGAAGTCGTCCGGGACGCCGTTGCCGCCGAGGCCAGTGCCGTCGCCGCTTTGAGCCTCGATCTGCTCGGGCGCGATGATGAAGTCTGGATCGATCCAGGCCCAGTCGTCTTCAGAGCCGTCGATGACCATAGCATTGGGATCTGGAATCGTAGGGATAAAACCCGTTACGCCGTTGTGGGCCAAGGCCACTCCAGCGACGGCAAGTACTAGGATCAGGGCGAGATACGAGCGTTTCATCCTGAGGTCCCTTTCTTGAATGAGGTGGGAGGGCTAAACTTTTGTTGATATAAAAGTCTATATTTGTATTTGTCAACAAGAAAATGGGCATTTGCCTCATGGCCGCGCCTGCAAATGCCGGTAGGTCGCCATGGCTGCCTCGCCGCGGGCCGTTTGCCCCTGTTTGAGATAAATCAGCCCCAAGTTGTAGTGGGCGTCCGCGAAATTGGGGTCTATTCTGAGAGCCTTTTGCAGGGCTTGGGCCGCAGCGTCTAGCTGGCCCCTGCGCATGTACGTGATGCCTAAGTTGTTGTAAGCGCGGACGTAGAGCGGGTGGTAGCGGAGGATGGTCTCGTACTCTTGTATGGCCTCGGCCAACCGCCCCTGCTTGAGGAGGATGTTGGCTAGGTTGTTGCGCGCACTGAGGTCGGCTGGGTTGATGGACAGTGCTTTGCGATACTCGGCGATCGCGGCTTGGGGATGCCCTTGGTCGGCGTAGAGTACGCCGAGATTGTAGTGGGCGTGCGAGTCCTCTGGGTAGAGCTGTAGCAGGTAGCGGTAGTGCCCGATTTCTTCGCTCGCGGTTTGGAGTCGCGCGAAAGCTGCGAGTAATCGTTCTCCTTCCGCTTCCTTCCCCTGCCGGAGATAGAGCGCGCCGAGCCGGTGAAATGCCTCGGGTTCAAAGGGGTCGGACGCAATGGCTTGCTGCCAAGCGGCCGCGGCTGCGGCGAGTTGCCCCTGTTGCAGTAGCACCTGTCCCAGCGCAATGCGCGCCTTGGCGTGGGCGGGCTGCTGGCGCAGTGCCGCGCGCAAGCTGGCCTCTGCTTCTTGGCCGCGTCCGATTTTCGCGAAGATCTGCCCTAGTTGGTAGTGAGCTTGAGCATAGCTGGAATCGAGCTGCGCGGCCTTTTGCCAGTGGGCAATGGCCGCTTCGTACTGACCTTGGCGCTCGCAGATCATGCCTAGGCTGTACTGCATGACCGCACTTTCTGGCTGGAGCGACAAGGCCTTTTGGAGCGCGTCGCCTGCGGCCGCATAGCGGTCGTCGTCGATGAGGACGACCGCGAGTTGGTGGTAGGTTGCGGCGCGACTGGAGTCTAGCTGGATGGCCTGTCGATACGCAGCTTCGGCCTCGTCGTTGCGGCGCTGGCGCGCAAATGCCCTGCCGAGCGCGAAATAGCCCTCGGCGCGCTGCGGCTCAAGTTCGATCACCCGCTGGCAGTGCTGTGCTGCCAATTCGGGCTGGCCGTGTTTGAGTAGCAAGCGCGCGAGCAGCAGGTGGGCTTCCGCGCGCGAGGAATCGGCTGCCACGGCGCGGCGACACTCCGCAACGGCCTGGACATAGCGCCCTTCTTCGGCGTGGCGATTGCAGGCGTCGTAATGAAGTTCTGATGCATCTCCACATGCCCACATCAACGCCCCCCAGATGAAGAACGGGACCCTTTGCATTTGCCTGCCTCGATTGGGCGACCTTATCGTACTTGACAATGATCGGAGCATTATAAAGCTACCCGACAGTAGAAGTGGTATGAGATGCCTCGCTTCGCTCAGCATGACCGGCAAACAGAGTGCTAGCACCTGTCATGCTGAGCGAAGCGAAGCGGAGTCGAAGCATCTCATACCTAGATGTCTATGCGTAACGTCTAT
>JAPOYQ010000337.1:941-6910 GCA_026706505.1 Gemmatimonadota bacterium | reverse complement strand
TGTGTTTTTAGGCGCTGAGCCGGTCGCAGCAGCTAATGCGTCCGCGCCAAGGGTATCCACTGAGACAGGGCATCTAAGGCTGCTAATTCTTCGGCCCCTAGCTCTACTTCCAGCGCCCCAAAGACCTCCTCCACGTGCTCGGGGCGATCTGGGCCGATAATCGGCGCAGTAACATCCTCGTTGGCCAAGATCCAAGCAACGGCAACTTGCGCCGGGGTCTTGTCCTGTGCTCGACCGATCTCGGTCAGCTTCTGCACGATGCGCTCGGCTTGCTCGCTCATGGCTGCGGCAAACCGAGCGTCGTCCTGCCAAGCGCTATCCGTCGGCGGCTTTTGCCCGCGCTTAAAGCGGCCGCTCAACAGGCCGACGGCCAGCGGACTGTAGGTCATCATGCCGAGGCCGTACTGCCGGCACAAAGGCAACAGTTCCGGCTCTATTTGCCAGCGGTGCAACAGGTTATACTGATTTTGTAAGGTAAATAGTGGATCCAGCCCTCCGCGATCGGCCGTCCACAGCGCCTCTACCACTTGGGCCGCGGTAAAATTGCAGCCCCCCACGTAGCGCACCTTGCCCTGCCGCACCAAATCGTCAAACGCCCGCAGCGTCTCGTCGAGTTCGGTGTCTGGATCCCAGTTGTGCAGCAAATAGATATCCACGTAATCCGTGTTCAAGCGCTTCAGCGACCGCTCGATCTCGCGCATGATGGCAAAGCGCGACAAGCCGCGATCGTTGGGGCCGTCGCCTATCTGGCTCCAGACCTTGGTAGTAATTACCAGATCGTCGCGCTTGCCCTTGATGGCCTTGCCCAATAGCTCCTCGCAGCGGCCCTGAAAATAGAAGTTGGCGCAATCGAGGAAATTGCACCCCAAGTCGAGAGCCGTCTCGACCGTGCGCACAGCGGTCGCCTCGTCTGTGTGCCCATGCCAGTATCCCCGAAAGGCCGTGCCCAAACACAGCCGCGAGACCTTGACCCCAGCCCGGCCCAATCGCACGTAATCCATGCTTTCTCCTAATCTAAATGTTGGTTGGCAAGTCGTACGTCGGCGCGTTCGCGTGCCGCTGCAAGCCGATTTCGAGGCGTATTTCAGTCCCCGGCGGCAACGCTACCGCAAAGTGCGCGTCGTGGACGGCAACGCGCTTGGTCGCCTGCTCCACAGGCGGCGCGGCATAGCTTCCCACCGTGCCTGGGTACTCGCTCTCCAAGGAATTGTACGCGACCTCCCCAAACCGATGCTCGGCCAAGGTGCCGGCTTGCAGCAACACCTTGCGACTATCCAGCACACTCAGGTTCACCAAGTGCACCACGAGGCGATCCCGCTCCACGGTCTTGACGAGCGCGGCCACATCCTCTGGCAGGCCCGGTCGCTTGCGCTCGGCGTCAAAGTAGCGCAATGGGGCCATTAAGATGCCGCCGTTGTACAGAAGCTGCGGCGCGCCCAAGGTCAGTTGAATGAGCGCCTCGGTCGTCACCGGGTTTAGCTGCTGCCACCAGTGGATGTGGTTGTCGCGGGGGTCGGTTCCGTCGCGGCGGATGAGCTCCATCCGCCGATAGACTTGCGAGAGAGCCGCTTGGAGAATCTGTACCGGGTAGTCGGGGTTTTCGCCCTTGAGATAGCAAAACCACGGCGGCTCGTGGTACGCGTCCTCTTTGTTGTGGAATGGCACCACCGTGCGCCAGTCGTAGCGCTCTTTGGCGCGCAGCATTTCGAGCATCTCCCAATCGACCACTGCCCCGCTTGCATTCCACAGCGCAGCCGGATACATGGCCGCCAGCGGCTGGAAGTCCGACCACCCCTTGGCCCCGTAGCAATAGGGCACCACAAAGCTGACCTTGTCGTCGCCGAGCGCGGTTAGCTGGCCGATCCAGTGCACGCCCAAGCTCATCTCGATTTGGCCCAAGTCGGCCATCTTCCCCTGCTCGAGGACCTTTCTGAGCTGGGTGCGGGGCAGTTCGAGATACTTCTCCTCGCCGGTCAGCAGATAGCAATGAGTCCCGGCCAAAATGGCCGCCATGGCGATGTTGTACAACCCGTGCGGCCACGTCCAGCCGTACATGCTTCCATACCAGCGTCCCTCCATGTATTCGCCGACCTGCCCGCTCAGCCCCACGTTGTCGGGCAACAGGCCCCCATTGGCTGCGGCCCGTTCGACCCACGCATCCACGTATTCGAGCAGCCAAGCGCGGTATTTGTCGTCGCCGGTCAGATAGAAGGCGTTGGCGATCAGCGAGGTGACGTGCAGGTTGGTGGCGCAGTCGCCCCGAGACATACGCTCCTTCATGGCCTGCCCCATGCGCCGCGCCTTCGCCGGGTCCTTGAGGTCGGCAGGCTCATCAATCCCCTCTAAGTCCTCGTAGGGCAGGCCATAGCACGCCATCCCCGGACTGTATCCATACGACGGCTCCTCGTCCTCTTCGTACAGCCAGCGCGGCCCCTTGCTCCCGTTGTGGGCGCACTTGATGATCTTGTGCTCTGGGTCGTAGTTGAGGGCCTCTGGGTCTTCGTTGAGATAGAAACCAGCAAAGCGCCGCGCCCGCCCCACATTCTCGGCGTGGGTCGGATCGGCCATGCACAGCAGGTAGAAGTAGATGTAGCTCTCGCTCTGGTGGAACTGGTCGTAGCCGATCTCGTATTCTTTGTCCACGTGGCCGTACTCTACCATCAGCTCGGTAGTAGCCTCCCACTGCCGCTGGCCCAAGGCGAGCAAATGGTCGCCGCCGCCGAGCAAGTACAGCAGCGGCCAGTTGTAGAAGCTCTCGTAGAAGTCATCGGCCCCGTCGCGGGAGTGGCGCAGGCCATCGCGCCAGATCAAGCGGCCGTCGGGGTGGGTGTACTTTGCTAGGAATGGATGGACGGCGTCCTCCATCGTCTTGATTAACTGCCGCTCCAACACGGCCCAAGCTGGGGTTTGCACTAGTGGTATAGTTGCTTCAATAACGGCCATAACTTCTTCTTTCCCTTTCTATTACCTCACCCTTTTCCGCCCTTCACACTCCACACCGATCCCGTAGTGTACGTATTCCGCTCCGAGCACAAAAACTCAATCACCTCGGCCACCTCCTCCGCGTCTGAGTAACGCCCAATCGGGTTGCCCGGATCGCGCAGGTGCTCTTCGTCAAAGCGCGGCACGACCATATCGGTCAGCGCCCGGCCTGGCTCGACGCCGTTGACGAACACCCCCTGCCGCGGCCAAGCGTCGCCCAGCGCCTGAATAAACGACCACACCGCCCCCTTGGACACCGAGTACGGCACCTGATAGGGACTGCCGTGGCGCCCACCCGAAGAAATCGTCACGCAGCGCCCCCACCCCCGTTCCAGCATGTGCGGGACTGCAGCCTGATGCGCGTAGTATACCCCGTGGACATTGATCTGCATAACCTTGGCAAACTGCGCGGCCGTCTGCTCGAAAAACGGCTTTTCCCACCCCAAGATACCAGCGCTGCACACGAGGATATCCAGCCGCCCAAAAGCCGCCACCGTCTGCGCCACCGCGTCATGCACCTGCCCCTCGTCGGTCACGTCCGTCTCGACAAAAAGCGCCTGCTGCCCCATAGCCTCAATCTCCCGCACCCGCTCCTGCGCTGGTTCCGCCAGCACATCGACAATGACAATGTGCCGCCCGGCCTCGGCCAAGCGCAGTGCGGTCGCACCCCCGATGCCGCGCGCGCCCCCTGTAATCAGGGCCACCCGCTGCTCCACAGGTGCTGCAAATCGCAAATGTGCCATACTACCTCCCCTTGCTTGCGCGGTCGCGCGGTTTTTATAAGAATAAGCAGCCTAGCGCCACTAATAACCAACCCTGCCCCTTTACGATATATATGGAGCCTCAAAAATGAAAATCGAACAGATCGAATCCCTCCTAATCGGCAATGGCTACGTCGTCCGCATTACCACCGACACCGGCCTGACCGGCATCGGCCAAACCGCCTGCTGGGGCTATCCCACTGCCGTGCAGAGCATCGTCGATGTCTTCAAAGAATATCTCATCGGCCAAAATCCCCTCCGCATCGAACACCACTGGCAGCACCTCTACCGCATGGCCCCCTTCCGGGGCACGGCCATCATGGGAGCCGTCTCAGCCGTGGATATCGCCCTCTGGGACATCAAGGGCAAGCACTTCGAGGTGCCGGTGTGGGAGCTGCTGGGCGGCAACGTCCGCGATAAAATTCGCCTACACCTGCTCTCGGGTGGCAGTACTCCAGAGGACAACTTCAACGCCGCGCAAGCCGCTGTTGCCGAGGGCTTTACCGCCATCAAGTTCGACCCCATCAAAACGGACTGCCACGACAAGGGCCAAGCGCGGATGATCCAAACCGCCGTCGAACTGACCGCGGCCGCGCGCGAAGCCGGTGGCCCGGATTTGGACCTAATCATCGAACTCCACCGCAAGCTGACACCCATGATCTCCCTAGCCCTCGCCGAGGCCCTCAAACCCTTCCACGTCTTCTTCCTCGAAGACCCGATCCAGATCGACAGCATCTCAGCCCAAGCCCACATCGCGCAAAAATCTACCGTGCCCTTTGGCAATGGCGAGCGCTTTGTGTCCATATGGGAATTCCGCGAGTTGTTGGAGCAGGGCGGCCCCCAGTATTTGCGGCCGGATGTGGCCTTGGCCGGCGGCATCTCGCACTGCAAAAAAATCGCCGCCATCGGCGAAGCCTACCACTGCGCGGTAGTCACCCACAACTTTCTGGGACCGCTGACTACCGCCGCCTCCCTGCACCTCGACGCCTCGATTCCCAACTTCATTACCCAAGAATACACCAAAGGCGACGAAGCCCCGCACAACGCGATCTACCGATGCGCGTATAAGCGCGAAGGCGGGTACATCCCAATTCCCCAAGCCCCGGGCCTCGGCGTGGAGCTAGACGATGCATTAATCGGGCAAACGCCCTACAAACCCATCAACAACGCCTCTACCCCATTGCGCGTCGATGGCTCGGTATCCTATGCCGTATGAGAGGAGCCGCCGACTGACCTCTTCAGCCAAGTAGAAACATGCCGACAACCACTACCCTAACACAGGAGGCCACATGAACGTCCTAATTTTATCCGGCTCAAACCATGGGTTTGCGGCCAGTGCTCCGGTCATCCACGAGTTTTTGAGTGCACACGACGATCTGTCCGTCGCGCTCGACGACGACAAGGACGTGTTGGCGTCAGACGGTCTGCGCGACTTTGATGTGCTGATCCACGGCTCCGGCTTTACGCGAGGCGAGCGGCAGGAAGACGGCACCGTGCAGCAAGTGCCCGAACTGACGCCCGTGCAAGAAGAAGGGGTGTTCGATTTTGTCGCCGGTGGCAAAGGGTTGGTCGGCATCCACGGCACTGCGTGGTGTATTGGCGGCAAAGCCGTCGAGCTGCTTGGCGGTCACGCCAACTGGCACCCGCCGGGATCGGCCTTCACCGTCTCTATCATCGACGGCGACCACCCCGTTACGCAGGACGTACCCGATTTTGACGTGGAAGACGAGATCTACATGTCGGCGTGGGACCCAGCTATCCGCATCTTGGCCACCGCCGAGTGGAGCGGCAAGCAGCATCCCCTAGCGTGGGTCAAACCCTATGGCGCAGGACGGGTGTTTTACACGGCTTTGGGGCATGGCCCGGGAACATTTGCGCGCCTAGGCATGCAGCAGATGATGGCGCAAGGAGTGCGGTGGGCCGGGGGGAGCCTATAAAAACCCACCCTGCACGTCCGACCACTGCCCACAGCGGATTTCCAAGGTCTGCGCTACCGGCGTCCGCAGGGCGATGAGCACCCGCAAACGATCCTCGTCGATCTCGCTATTGCGCATCCGCCACATGGTGTGATCCATGGCTCCCGGGCCAAGGCGGATGGCATCGTCGCCCACCCGGTAGAGCGCGTAGCCCGTCTTGAGAAAGACCGTGTGCCCAGCGCGGCCCTCGACCAGCGCGCTGTCCATCTCTAAGATTCCGCCCGGCGCGAAAACCCCCTCAATCTGAAAG
>JAPOYQ010000337.1:0-931 GCA_026706505.1 Gemmatimonadota bacterium | reverse complement strand
CCCTGAGGTGCGGATGTGAAGATCAAAACCGCCGGGCACCTCCTCAATGTGCAGTTTGACTTCCAGCGGCGGCAACTCATACGTCGCCCGCCGACCCCGCACTTGGCTCCAATTGCCGGCATCGACTTGCTCGGCAATCGGCAGCCAGTAAATCCCCCCTACGTAATCTTTCTCTGGGTAGATGCGGTTGCGGCCCTTGTGCTGCATCCGCACCCCCTTGCCCGCCGCGGCAAACTCCTCACCGACAAATTGCCCGGTAGCAAAGTAGGTCGATGATAGCTTCACCGCCGCCAATTCGGCCTGCCCGCAGACCACGCTAAAGGGTGCAGTCAGGCCGGATGCGGCTGTAGCACTCACAACGCCCTGGCGCACCCGCCACAGACCGGAAGCGGGATAGACGCGGCTATAGCGTTCGGGCAAAGGCGTCCGCTCTATACACGTCGCTCGCCACTCGGGATGCAGGACGTAGTTCGGCAAGCAGATCAAACCGCTGCCGCCGCGCGCGACCAACAGGTCAGCCACGGCTGCGTAAAAGCCATTGCCGTCTAAATGGGCCAAAGCGTGGTAGCCGTCGGCCAAACCGGTTGGCACGGCTCGCGTGTCGCGGTCCTGCCGCTTGGAAATGCTCGTCACTGCGGTGGCGTCGGCGTGGAGGAGGTGGTAGGACAAATCCAAATTGCGCCGTACAGGCTCCAGCAGGTCGGGTCGTGCAAGCACGTGTGCCGCACGGATTAAGGCGCGATTGACTACGGCATTGTACACGCCTGTGCTGCGTTCGCTATACTCTCCGTCGGCATTGATGTCAATGCCTTCGCCGAGGTACGCATCTACAGTCGCGCTCACCTCAAGTTCTGGATAAAGAGCTTGGGCTTGGGCCAATGCAGCGACTAGCACCCAGCGGTGAGTGGGCGTGTGGAAGCCACCGGCGACC
>JAPOYQ010000574.1 GCA_026706505.1 Gemmatimonadota bacterium | reverse complement strand
CGAATGGGAGTCTTCCGCAGTTTGCCAGAGTGGTATTGGGATCGGACGCCGTAGGGGCAACCCTTGTAGTTGCCTCGTAGGGATAAGCTGATAATGGTACACTTCCGCAACATGCAGCGCCTGTGGGTGCGGCTGCTAGGCAATCACCTGATCGTCGGGTTAGTGCCAGCGCTGCTGGTGGCCGTGGTAGTCGTGTACACGGCGCGTAGTGCGCTAGAGGAGGCTGTGCTCGACAGCCATCAGCAGGTAGCCCAGCGGGCGGCCCACGAGATCCACCATTTTCTCGAACAGCCCATTGCCAGCTTCAAGGTGCTGGCTCAGAGCATGAACGTAGTCCGCGACCCCTGGCGGCGGCAGAGCCTGTTGAGTCAGGTCGGGTTGGAACTGGACGCGGTCGCCGAACTCTGCTTCGTGGATACGACCGGCTTGATCCAAGCCACCAACGTGCTCGATGTCGAGGCCCCGCTCCAGCGCGGCGGGCGGCTGCCGCCCGGTTATTTGCCCCATGCCCGGATGCTGTGGGCGCAGGTGAAGCGGGAGGAGTTTTACGCTTCGGAGGTGATCCACCACGAGGGGCAACCGAGCCTGTTTATCGGCTTAGCGGTCAAAGAGGGCGACCAAGTGGTCGGAGCCTTGATCGCCCGTTTTGCACTGTACGAGATTTGGCAGCAGGTGGACCAGATTCGGCTGGGGAATACCGGTCGCGGGATATTGTTGGACGCGAGGGGTCGCTATATCGCCTTTCCTGTGCGCCAAGACGTCTATCTCGACGCCCCTCCCGAATTCGTGCCTCATCTAAGCGGGAATGGCACCCGGCACTGGCGCGACATTGAGGGACGGGAGTGGGTAGCGGGCTTTGCGCGCATAGAGGATTGGGGCTGGACCGTGGTGGTGCAGCAGGAGGCGCAAGAGGCGTTCGGGCTGGTGGCGATGATGCAGTACCGTGCCAACTGGATCACGGTTGTCTCGGTGGCGGGTGCCATTTTGCTGGGCTTGGTGCTACTGAGGTCGATCACTCGTCCCATCAATCGGCTGATGCACACGGTGCGGGCCGTGCAGGCGGGAGAGGCGTTTGCACTTGAGTTGCCGGCGATAAAGGACGAGTTGTGGGAGTTAGGGCAGGCGTTCACCGAAATGAACCAAGCCCTAGAAGCCCGCAAGGCCGACTTGGAAGCCGAGTTGAACTTCAACGATCGGCTAATCGAGGACAATCCCCTCGCCATTGCGGTGGTGACCCAGCAGCGGCAGACCGTGCGAGTGAATAGGGCTTGGCACCAGCTCTTTGGCGAAAGCGGGGCCGGCGCTTGGGACCAAACAGCAGAAGGACAGCAGCTTTTGGACTGGATCGAACACAACCCCAAGACGTGGGAGGCCGACAGTTTAGAGATCAAGCCCTCCCAAGTCGGCACCCGGTTTTGGAACCTGAAGGTCGTGGACTTGGCAGGGGCCTTGCCAGGGCATCTGTTGCTGGTGATTGACGACCAGACGCAGCGCAAGCTCTTAGAACTCCACTACAGCCAATCCGAGAAGCTGGCCTCCCTCGGAGAGATGGCTGCTGGAGTGGCGCACGAAATCAAAAATCCGCTAGCGATCATCCGGCACGCCTACGAGTTGTTGGCGCAAATTGTCCCAAAGGAAGTGGAGGGGCGAGACCAAGCGCTCAGGCCCCTCGGCGCGGCTATCGGTCGGATCGATGAACGAGTGGTCAATCTGCTGGACTTTGCTCGACCTGCCCAGCAGACGCAGGAATTGGTTGACCCAACAGGCATCCTACGACAACTGGTTGACCTCGAACAAAAACACGCCGAACACCTCGGTATAGCCATTGAGGTCAGTCTAGGCGAGGTATCGTCGATCTTGGTGAATCGGGACATGCTCAAGGATGTTTTTCTCAACCTAATCAGCAATGCCTTTGCAGCTATGCCCGAAGGCGGCAAGTTGCTGATCTCAGCCGAGCAGCGGGACGGTTGGGTGGTGGTGGTGATCGGCGATACGGGTACGGGTATTCCCCAAGAGCATATCCGGCAGATATTTGAGCCTTTTTACTCGACCAAGCCTCCAGGGCAAGGTACAGGTTTGGGATTGGCCATCGTCCACCGGCAAATACAAGAGATCGGCGGCCGGATTGAGGTCGAAAGCATCCCCGATCAAGGGACGCGCTTTTTGCTATATTTACCTATAGCAAATTCCGAGAGGAAAGATTGATATGGGCAAACGCAAGGGCAGGATACTCATGGTGGACGACGAGCGGGACTTGCTGGATTTGTCGGCCATTCTGTTGCGACGCGAGGGCGTGGAGGTTTCGACCTGCGTCGGTGGAAAAGCGGCCCTAACTCTGCTGAATAACGAGGAGTTTGATCTCATCCTCCTCGATTTGAGGATGCCAGGGATGGATGGCCTCGGCTTCTTGGAGATCTTCAAAAAGCAGCAACGCCGAGGATACAGGAAGGCGAGTTTGAGCCGGTGGGATCGACGCAGACGCAGAAAGTGGATGTGCGCCTGATCACCGCCACGCACCAAGATCTCGAAGCCCGCATTGGGGAGGGCACTTTCCGCGAAGATCTCTACTACCGCATCAACGCGCTGACCATTGAAATCCCGCCGTTGCGGGAACGCATAAGCGACCTGCCGCTCTTGTGTGCCTTCTTCGTCAATCGCTACAACGGGGTCCTCGATAAGCATATTGAGGGGTTTACCGGCGAGGCCCTGCAATGCTTGGAGGAATACAACTGGCCCGGCAATGTGCGCGAACTGGAAAATGTGATCATGCGGGCGATGACTGTGGCCAAAGGCGACGAGATAGAACGCAAACATCTGCCCGCTTCCCTTGCCGGGGGGATGGAGCCGATCTATGGCGACGAGGATGCGTACTACGATATTCCGCAGCAACTCTTCCACGAGGCACGCGAACAGTTTGAGCGGATATTTCTCCGACGTGCCCTAGAGAGGGCCAACGGCAACGTAAGCCGGACCGCGGCGACGATTAAATTGACTCGGAGAAATCTGCAGCGGAAGATCAAGCAATACGAGATAGACAGCAAACAGTTTGCGAATAAGGAAGCGTGAGTAGGATGCACAGCCAAACTACCGGTCCTTATAAGTTCCCCCACTCGTCAAACAGGGATAGATGCGCTTATTCTTCCTCTGGAGGGCCGAGCAATTCGTCTAGTTTGGCCTTGAGCTTTTTCTCGTCTCCGGGTCGGTACCCCTGATGCTTGTACCACACCGTCCCGTCGGCCGCAATAATCAGGGTCGCTGGGACGCCCGCTAGGTGGAACTGCTTGAGCACCTCGTTGGTCTTGTCGAGTAGAACCGGCAGTTTGAGTTTGTGGCGCTGCATAAAGGGCCGCACCTTGGGCAGGTTTCTGGGGCCATCGACGTTGATCGTCAGCACTTGGACGTCGCGCTTGGCGTATTTTTCGGCTAGGGATTGGAGCTTGGGCAGGCTTTTGATACAGGGCTTGCACCAAGTCGCCCAGAAATCGAAGACCACCGGTCCTTTTTTGAGTGCCTCCTCCAGCGAGAAGGTTGAGCCGTCGAGATTTTCCAGCACGAGCTGCGGTGCCTTTTCGGCGCGAGCCGAGGCGACGAGCAGCAAGCAGGTTGTCAATGCGAAAATTGGTTTCATTTTGGGACTCCGTTTTCCTCTATAAGGACCAAGCCATGCGCTCAGTTCCCGCCTTTGTCCTGTTGCTGGCCGCTCCCCTCCAGGCCGAGTGGAATCTTTCGGCCCTGACCGAAGGCCAAGTCGGCAATCTGCCCGGGGCACAGCCTAGCGATTTGCGGACGATCTATCATCAGTTCAGTCTCGATTATGCTATCACCGATTTCCGAATCGGGGTTCGCGGCGAGACTTTTGGCACTAGTGCTGACAGGCGCAACTACGGCCAGCTTCTCCAGCGCTCCGCTTCCTACCGCCGGAGTGGCTTTGAGGCCACTATTGGCAATTTCTACACCATCATCGGCAGCGGCCTGCTCCTCCACGCCTTTGAGTTGCCCGGCGTCATCACCGAGGTACGGGGCAGCCGCCGTCGCTACCAGATTGTGCGCGATCTCGACGGCGTTCAGGTGCGCTACCGCGCCAAGCGGGCCGAAGTGCTGCTGTTGCGCGGCGCACCAATCAACAGTGCCCTGCCGCCCGGCTTGGAGGGGGTTGACCGCCGACCAGACGCGCTCCACGCTGGCTCGCTCCAGCTCAAGCCGCACCCGCACTTCGACGTTGGTGTTAGCGCCATTCGCTACCCAGCCGGCAGGCAGCAAGAAACGGCCGCGGCCTTCAATGCCCGCTGGCGATTCGCACCCCTGCTGGCCCGCCTTGGTCTCACTGGAGTGTATGCCGATCTCCAGGGTGAGTACGCCCAGCGCGATGTGGCGTTCGATCGCTTCTTTTCGCTCGACCGCGATTTGGGCCGCGCTCTGTACCTGGCGACCACCTTGGCGTTTGGGCCGTGGGGCTTGAGCTTGGAATACAAAGACTACGAGGACTTCGCCCTTGAGCACATCAACAATCCTCCGCCCCTGATCCGCGAGCACTCGGCCTATCTCCTCAACCGCATCACGCACGACGTGCTCGCCGATGACGAGCAGGGCTACCAAGCCGAACTGAGTTACGCCCTACCCAGCGGTCAGACCCTTACTGCCAATGCGACTCGCGCCACGCGCCGCCGCGATCCGGGCACGGCCGACGACAACGTCCTGCGCGAATTCTTTGTGCAGATGGATTCGCCCTTGGGCCAAAGCGCCGATGTACAGCTTTTTGCCGATTTCAACCACAATCGGATTCTCCTCGACGACAAAAGCCGTCTTTTGGGCACGCACTGGGAGTGGTTTCCAGACGGGTCATACACCTTTGAGTTCGATGCCCAATTCCAAGATGTCGATCGGCGGTTCGGCGACTTCGCACTTCCTTATACCAATCACTACTATGCCTTAGCGATCCACCGCGCTCCCGGCCTCTCTGCCGCCGTGCAAGTCCAGCGGACCTCGGACGAGTTGGAAACCGGGGCCGATCCCTCCGGCATTACGTGGTGGCGCGGCCTCAACATTGGTGCTGACATTGGCGAGGGCCACATCCTCAATGTTTTCGCTGGCCAGCGCCGCTCGGGGCTAGCTTGCACGGCGGGTATCTGCTATGAGGTGCTAGGGTTTAAGGGCGTTGAAGTTCGGCTGCTCAACCGCTTCTTCTGATCTCACTGGAGCAGTAGCAGCTTGCGGACTTTTGTGTATTCGCCGGCTCGCAACTGGTAGAGATACACTCCGCTAGTTACCGCTCGCCCCGCTTGGTCGCGGCCGTCCCAGCGCACGGAAAACGTCCCGGCCGCACTAGGTCCCTGCACGAGTACGGCTACTGGCTGGCCGAGCAGATTGTAGATTGCCAGTTCGACTTGGCTCGGCTGCGGCAGCGCAAAGCGGATCACCGTCTCGCTGTTGAACGGATTGGGTGCGTTCTGCGCTAGCGAAAAAGTTTGGGGAACGGACACCTGATCAGATGTTTCCACCGCCGTCTCCACCACTTCCTCCGTTTCCTCCGCTTCCTCCGCTTCCGTATCGAAGCTGTCGAACATGTTCTGGATGTCGGCCGGTTCGACTATTTCGACTGTTTCCTCTGTTTCGACTGTTTCCTCTGTTTCGACTGTTTCCTCTGTTTCGACTGTTTCGACTGTTTCCTCTGTTTCGACTGTTTCCACCACTTCCTCCTCGATGGGCGGCAGATCCGCTAGCGCCAGCAACACCTCGTCGCGGAGTTCGTCCATGGGTATCAGGAAAGTGGTTTTGAAGCGGAAGATACCCTCGTGGTCGATGATGGCAAAAGTCTGATAGGTTTGCCCGTAATCGCTCGCCATTTGGCTGGCGTTCAGCAAGAGGGGCATGGTCACGCCCTTGCCCAAGCGCCAGCGGGTATTCACCTGTTCAGCGGTGCCGTCCCACACATCCGCTCCTAGGGCGACAAAGCGCTCGTCGGCAAATTCTTGCCAGATTTCTTCGAAGCTCTCGGCACGCGAGAGGCAGGCCGGTCAGCTATAGCCCAAAAAGAAAATCAGCACGACTTGGCCCTCGAAGTCGCTCAGGGCGGCTTGGCCGCCGTCGACCCGGTCTAAGGCGAAATCGGGGGCCGGATCCCCTACTCGTGGTGCTGCGTCTAGGGCAGAGGCCCCCAACACCGCTAAAGTTGTCAAACTCACTAAAGACTTTTTCACAGTAAACCTCCTTAGTGTTGCCGCACGAACTTCTGAATGCGATGGTCGGCCTGCACTTCACCCACGTAGAGGTCGCCTTTTGAATCCATCCAGATGCCGTGGGGACAGCCGAGGAATTCCCCGAGTTGGTCGCTGCGCTCGCCCGATCCCCACTGAGCGAGCCATTCGCCGTCGAGGTTAAGAATGCTCACCCGCTGGTCGAGTTCCGCGACATAGACCGTATCCCCGTCGAGGAAGATCGTATCGGGATGGTGAAAACCACCCCATTCGTCTAGGTAGTTGCCGTCGAGGTCGAAAAATTGGATGCGGTTGTTGGCGCGGTCGGCCACCATCAGCCGTCCGCGCTGGTCCACGCGCACGCAGTGGGGCAGATCGAACTCCCCTGGGCCGGTGCCGGGACGGCCCCACGTCTTGATGAATTCGCCGTTGGGTGAATACTTGTGGATGCAGGTGTTGCCGTAGCCGTCGGATACGAAGATATAGCCGTCGGCGTCGAGTGCCAAGTCAGTAGGCAGCCGGAAGGGTTGGCCCTCCGCGCCTTCTTGGTCCGGCGTTCCCAAGGTCATCAGCAGCTCGCCATCGCGGGTGAACTGGCGCACGCAGTGGGTTTCGCGCTCGACGCACCAGATTTGGTCGCGGTCGTCGATAAAGATGCCGTGGGCGTCCTTTAGCACCTCTTCGCCCCACGAGGCGACGAAGCGTCCCTCGCTATCGAAGACGGT
>JAPOYQ010000265.1 GCA_026706505.1 Gemmatimonadota bacterium | reverse complement strand
GGCGGTCTTAGTCGTCAGCGCCGCCGACGGGCCGATGATCCAGACCCGCGAGCACATTCTATTGGCCCGCCAAGTCAACGTACCCAGCATTGTCGTCTATCTCAACAAGGTCGATCAAGTAGATGACGAGGAGCTTTTGGATTTGGTCGAGCTAGAGACGCGCGAGTTGCTCTCTGAGTATGGTTTTGATGGCGACGATACCCCGATGATCCGCGGTTCGGCCCTCGAGGCGCTGGAAGGAACGGACTCGCCGACCGGCACTCAGTCGATTGACGAATTGATGAGCGCCGTTGACGAGTTCATTCCCGATCCGGTACGCGATGTCGATCAGCCCTTCTTGATGCCGGTCGAAGACGTGTTTACGATCCAAGGACGTGGCACGGTTGGCACAGGCCGCGTCGAGCGCGGTCGGGTCAAGGTCGGCGAAGAGGTGGACATCGTCGGCATCAAGGAGACGCGCAAGACCACGGTCACCGGCGTTGAGATGTTCCGCAAGTTGCTCGACGAGGGCGAGGCCGGAGACAATGTTGGCCTGCTGCTCCGCGGCGTCGAAAAAGCTGAGCTAATGCGCGGGATGGTCATCTGCAAGCCCGCTTCTGTTCAGCCACACACCAAGTTTAAGGCCGAGGTCGTGGTGTTGACTCCCAAGGAGGGCGGCCGCGAAAAGCCCTTTTTCTCTGGTTATCGGCCCCAGTTCTTCTTTCGCACCACCGACGTCACCGGGACCATTGCTTTGCCCGAGTGCACCGAGATGGTCATGCCCGGCGATAACGTCAATATGGAAGTAGAGCTAATCCAGCCTATCGCCATTGAGCCGCAGTTGCGCTTCGCCATTCGAGAGGGTGGTCGGACTATCGGCTCTGGCGTTGTCACCGAGGTTTCCGGCTAGGGACAGCCGCGTTAGGGAGATGCGAGCCAGTGGCAGTTGACAGAATACGCATTCGCCTCAAAGCCTACGACCATATGGCGTTGGACAAGTCTGTGGACGAGATCGTCCAGACGGTCAAGCGGAGCGGGGCTCGCATCGCCGGACCAGTGCCGCTGCCGACGGCTCGCACCATATACACGGTGCTGCGATCCCCACACGTGGACAAGAAATCGCGCGAGCAGTTCGAAACGCGCATCCACAAGCGGCTCATCGACATTTACGATTCGACGCCGCAAACCGTGGATGCGCTGATGAAGCTCGACCTGCCTGCGGGTATCGGCATCGACATAAAGGTTTAATTCGACCATGGGTGCGCAGGTAGAAGAGCTAAACAGAGAAGGGCAGGCAAACGGCTCAGTGGAACTGCCCGAGGATTTGTTCGGCATTGCGGTTTCGGAATACGCCCTCTACCGAGCGGTTGTCGCCCACCAAGCGAATCAGCGGCAGGGGACGGCCTCGGCCAAGACCCGGTCCGAAATAGCCCGCACGAGCAAGAAGCACCATCGCCAGAAAGGCACGGGTTGGGCGCGTCGGGGCTCGCTGCGCTCGCCTTTGGTACGCGGTGGCGGTGTGGCCTTTGGTCCCCGTCCCCGTTCTTATTCTTCCAAGCTGCCCAAGTCCCTCAAGCGTCTGGCATTCCGCTCGGCTCTCACGCTCAAAGGGACGGAGGGGCAGGTCAAGGTCGTTACCGACTTCGACTTTCCCGCTCCCAGCACCCGTTCCTTTCAGCAGGTTATTGAAGCGTGCGGTCTCAAAGACCAGAAGGTCCTGTTCGTCACTGCGGAAAGCTCCCCAGTGTTGATCAAATCGAGCCGCAATCTGCCCAAGGTGAAAATTGCCCATCTCGGTTCGCTAGCTACCTATGACTTGCTAGCAGCGGATGTGATCTTGTTCACTCGCCAAGCCTTTGACCGGCTCGTAGAAACCCATGGCCAGAGAGGCTGAGAAGATGAACCCGCGAGCGATTATTCAGGAGCCGGTGATCACCGAAAAAGCCTCAGTGCTGCGCGAGGGCAACAAATACGCTTTTCGCGTCCATCCCAAGGCTAACAAACTCCAGATCCGCCAGGCAGTAGAATCCATTTTTTCGGTCAAGGTCGAATCCGTCCGCACCATCAAAGTTCCCAGCAAGCCCAAGCGGCAAGGGATGTACCTAGGGCGGCGTGCTGGTTGGAAAAAGGCCTATGTGACGCTCCGGGCTGGCGACTCCATTGAATTTGTAGAAAATACCTAGCTAAACTGGACTTGAGATGGCAGTCAAGAAATTTCGCCCCACAACCCCGACGCTGCGCTACAAGACGGTCAACTCCTTTGAGGAATTGACGTGCAGTAAGCCCGAGAAGTCGTTACTTGCTGCTGCCGTTAGCAAGTCAGGAGGGCGCAACAATCAGGGCCGCATGACCATGCGTCGGCGCGGAGGGGGACACAAGAGGCGCTACCGCGTCATTGACTTCAAGCGCACCAAGCTCGGTGTGCCAGGTCGGGTCGCCGCGATCGAATACGACCCCAATCGCTCGGCATTTATTGCCTTAGTCGTCTATGCCGACGGAGACAAGCGCTATATTCTCGCGCCTTTGGGGCTAAGAGTCGGAGCCGAGGTCATCGCCGGTCCCAATGCCCCCATCCAAGTCGGCAATGCCTTGCCGTTAGCCAATATCCCCTTGGGGGCGACGATTCACAATGTCGAGCTCAATCCCGGTCGCGGTGGGCAGTTAGCGCGCAGCGCGGGCGCTGAAGTGCAGCTTCTCGGTCGCGACGGCGGGCGGGCGCAGTTGCGGCTGCCTTCCGGGGAGAATCGCGAAGTGCTGGTCCAGTGCATGGCGACCTTGGGGCAAGTGGGAAATATAGAACACGCCAATATCGTCATTGGCAAGGCCGGTCGCGCTCGTTGGTTAGGGCGCAGACCCAAGGTGCGGGGCGTAGTTATGAATCCGGTGGATCACCCGCATGGGGGCGGCGAAGGTCGCTCTTCAGGCGGACGGCACCCAGTCACCCCTTGGGGCAAGCCCACCAAAGGGTACAAGACGAGAAGGAGCAAAAACCGCAGCAATCAGTGGATCATACGCCGGCGCAACGTGAAGTAGCGAGGGATTATGGCAAGGTCGATCAAAAAAGGCCCTTTTATCGACGGGCATTTAGCAAAAAAGGTCGAGTACCTCAATCGCACGGGCGATAAGCAGGTCGTACGGACTTGGTCGCGGCGTTCAACCATTACACCCGACTTCGTCGGCCATACGCTAGCCGTTTACAACGGCAATAAGTTCATTCCGGTGTACATCACAGAGAACATGGTCGGGCACAAGCTCGGCGAATTTGCTCCGACCCGCACTTTCCGCGGCCACGGAGGCAGGTTGACCGAGCGCGGCACAAGGGTACAATAAGCTAAGCATGGAAGCCAAAGCCATACTTAAACAAATCGGTGTGCCGACCACTAAGGTGCGCCAACTCATCGATCTGATTCGCGGCAAGCCAGTCGCCGAGGCCCTTACCATTCTTCGGTTTTCGCCTCGCCCAGTGGCCAAGCTGGTCGAAAAGACTCTGCGTTCGGCTATATCCAATGGAGTAAATCAAGACGAAGAAAATCCGGTCGACGCCGATGATCTCTACGTAACTCGCGTCTTCGCCGACGAAGGACGCGATCTCAAGCGCATTCGTCCGCGGGCTCGCGGCTCGGCTGATCGCATTCGCAAGCGCCACTGCAATCTTACGGTCGTCGTCAGCGACGAGGTCAACTAAGGGGGGACACCTTGGGCCAGAAAACACATCCATACGGCTTCCGTCTCGGGGTCATCAAGCCTTGGCGTTCAAATTGGTTCGCCGAAAAGGATTTTTCCGAGTTGCTCAAGGAAGACCTCATGCTGCGGCGCTACGTGCGCCAGCGCCTACAGCGAGCTGGCGTGTCCCAGATCAACATTGAGCGCCAGCCCAAGCGGGTTACCGTTGAAGTGCATACTGCCCGTCCTGGTATTGCTATTGGTCGCCGGGGGGCCGAAGTCGATAAGATCCGCGACGAGCTCAAGGCACTGACCAGCAAGGATGTCTCGCTCAATATCCAAGAGATCAAAAAGCCCGAACTGGATGCTCAGCTAGTGGCCGACAATCTCGCCCGCCAGCTAGAGCAGCGCGTTTCCTTCCGCCGGGCCATGAAAAAATCCGTCGCCTCGTCGATGCGCATGGGGGCCGAGGGTATTCGCATCGTCTGTTCCGGGCGCATCGGTGGTTCGGAGATGGGGCGGCGCGAGCGTTCTGAGCCAGCCGGTCGGGTTCCCTTGCACACGCTGCGCGCCGATATCGACTACGCCATGGCGACAGCGTACACCGTATCGGGGACTGTGGGCGTAAAAGTTTGGATTTGCCACGGCGAAGTCGTGGCTGAAGAAGAAGGGGCCGCGCGGGCGGTCTAATTACAGCGAGGCACTCTCATGTTGATGCCCAAGAAGTCCAAGTGGAGGAAGCAGGCGCGAGGCCGCATGCGCGGCCAGACCAAAGGCGGGGACATGGTCTCCTTCGGCGAATACGGTCTCAAAGCCCTCGAGCCTTGTTGGGTTACCAGCCGTCAGATCGAAGCTATGCGCGTGACAATTAGTCGGGCGATGAGCCGCACAGGTAAGATGTGGATTCGCATTTTTCCCGACAAACCGATCACCAAGAAACCGGCCGAAACTCGCATGGGCAAAGGCAAGGGGCCGCCCGAGGGATGGGTTGCGGTGGTCAAACCCGGGCGGGTGATGGTCGAGCTTTCCGGGGTGCCCGAAGACATGGCCCGCGAGGCATTCCGCCGCGCTGGTCACAAACTGCCCATCAAGACCAAAGTCGTCAAACGAGTTTGAAGTTATGAAGGTCAGCGAATTGCGCGAAATGAGTTCAGAAGAAGTGCAAAACAGGTTGGAAGAACTGCACGAGGAATTCTTCAATCTGCGTTTTCAGCACGTAGCCGGCCAGTTGACCAGTCCCATTCGCTTACGGCAGGTGCGGCGCGATATTGCCAAAGCGCACACGGTGCTCAAAGAGCACTCCCTTGGGATTCGTCCCCTAGCCGGTGGGAAGTAGGGAGGGAAATGGCTAAACAAAAGACAGGCCGGCGTCAGGCCGAAGGCCGAGTGCTCAAGGCCAGCAATATCAAGACGCGTATCGTGGCGGTTGAACAGCGTATTCCGCATGCCCTGTACGGCCGGATCATCCGCCGCACCGCCAAGTTCGTCGCCCACGACGAGCGGGAAGAGTCGCAGGTTGGCGATTTGGTGCGCATTGAGGAGTGCCGGCCTATGAGCAAGACTAAGCGTTGGCGGCTCGTTGACGTATTAGAGCGGCAGTAAATAAAAATTTAGGCTTGTTAGGAACGAAATGATTCGGGAATACAGCGTAGTCAAAATGGCGGATAATGCCGGGGCCCGCACGGGCCGTTGCATTCGCGTCCTCGGCGGCTCCCGCAAGCGCTATGCCAGCAGTGGCGATATGAGTGTAGTTGCTGTCCACGGCGTAGCACCGAATGGGGCCTTAGAGGAGGGGCAAGTCGTCAAGGCAGTAGTCGTGCGGACCAAGAAGGAATACCGCCGTCCCGATGGCTCTTATATCCGCTTTGACGACAATGCCGCCGTATTGGTCAACGACGACAAAGAGCCAACAGGTACTCGCATCTTCGGGCCTGTAGCCCGCGAGCTGCGCGAAAAGCAATACATGCGCATTGTCTCGCTGGCACCTGAGGTAGTCTGAGGAAGAGCCCAATGGACATTCGCAAAGACGATACAGTACAGGTTATAAGCGGCAACGATAAAGGCCGGCGCTCGACCGTACTCAGCGTGTTTAAAGATCGAGAGCGAATCATCGTCGAAGGCGTGAATATGCGCAAGCATCACACCCGTCCCACATCGCGCGATCCTCAAGGTGGTATCGCCGAACGCGAGGCTCCGATCCACGTTTCCAATGTCATGATCGTTTGCCCCAAGACCGACCAACCGACGCGCATTAGTCACAGGAAGTTGGACAACGGTAAATACGTGCGCGTCTCTGTTCGCAGCGGCGAAATGATCGACCCAGAATAAAGCCATGTACGAAGCCAGATTAAAAAAACAGTACAGAGAAGAGGCGCTGCCTCAACTCAAGGCCCGATTCGCCTTTAAAAACGACATGCAGGTGCCGCGCTTGCAGAAGGTAGTCGTCAACATGGGCGTTGGCGAGGCGGTACAGGAGCCCAAGGTGCTCGAAGGAGCTGTATCCGAATTGACGGCGATTACCGGTCAAAAGCCCGCCATCCGCCACGCCAAGAAGGCGATCTCAAACTTCAAGTTGCGCGTCGGCATTCCCATCGGCTGCATGGTCACCTTGCGGGGTACCCGCATGTACGAGTTTCTCGACCGCTTGATCAGTTTCGCCTTGCCGCAGGTTCGAGATTTCCGCGGTGTTTCTCCCAAGAGCTTCGACGGACGTGGCAACTATAATTTGGGCATCAAGGAACAGATCATATTTCCCGAGATCAACTACGATATGATCAACCAAGTTCGGGGCATGAATATTACCATTGTCACCTCGGCCAAAAGCGACGAGGAAGGCCAAGAGTTACTCCGATTGTTGGGCATGCCCTTCAGTCAATAGAGCTAGAAAGAATTTGCTAATGCCAAAGAAATGCCTGATAGCCAAAGCGCAGCGCAAACCCAAGTTTTCCACGCGAGCCTATACCCGCTGCCACCGCTGTGGGCGCCCGCGTGCAGTATATCGCAAGTTTGGCCTGTGTCGCATCTGTTTTCGCGAGTTGGCTCTCAAGGGTGAGATTCCGGGCGTTAGCAAGGCGAGCTGGTAGCGAGCTGGAGAAATCAATATGAGCATGACGGATCCCATAGCAGACATGTTGACCCGCATTCGCAACGCCTGTAGCGCCAAGCATTCGCGAGTTGACGTGCCCGCCTCTAAGCTAAAGCGAGAAGTGGCCCGCGTATTGGCCGAGTCCCGTTTTATCGACAACTTCGCCTTTATCGAAGACGGCAAGCAGGGCATTTTGC